>CAZZYE010000489.1:0-6157 GCA_964658145.1 uncultured Stigonema sp. | reverse complement strand
TATGGATAAATAAAAAATGTCCGCTCGATCCGCATAGCGCAAGAAATACTACGTCCTTATTACAGAGCAAGTAAATTTATTTATGGGGTTCTTACTTTTGAATGCGTGACTTTTGACTTTTGACTTGGAGCGAAGCGACGGTCATGGCATGGAATCCGTTTTTTATGCGGCAGATGGTGTCACAGTTGTGGCCATTTTCAAAAATGCTTCTGCCAACAAGGCGCGACAGCCCTAATTAGTGAAATCCTTATCGTTCGGCAGCCTCACCTCCTGCACTACCTTTAGTCCAGCCAGAAAACTCCGGTCTTCACTAATATGAGGAAATTTCAGCTGATAATCGGGAATCCCTTTTTGCAACTGACGTTGGCGGAGGATAGCAAAGCTTCCAGGGGCGAGAATTCGCAATCGGGGAGGAGGCACTTGATCCCGGCGTCTGAATCCATAGTAAGTGTTAATTTCCTTGAGCTTACGGTCAAAGCTAACTAAGAAGGTTTGGGGATTGCTAAGTGTATAACCGGGAGCGAGTTCAATGTTAACCAGATAGTGGGCTGGGAAATCATTCTCGGACAAGGTAATACAAAAATCCTCCAAGAGTAATCTAAATTCTTGGGACAGCGCTTGCATCACCTGAGTGGCATGAAATTCAGTTGTCTTCTCAGTGGTAGAAGAGAGCAACCCGCCGCGACGGTTGCGGAATACCAACAGGGGTGCTGTCCCGTAAAAACCCAGCACCTCCACAATATCCCCAATGTCGTAACGGTAGAAGCCGCTATAGTTGGTTGTCAGGATGCGGTAGAGAACTCCAGCCTTCACTTCAGTAGCAAGTAACGTTTTGGGATGCTCTGCCTCCCACTGATCTTCCGGGATAAACTCAAAAAAGCCAGTCTCAATCGCTAGGATGCTGCCATCGTTATTTAGGTCGTGGTAAATACTGAAGGTGCCTTCAGCTGAGGCGAACACCACACCAAATCCAGGGGTATCATCAAAGTAGGTGGGAAATCGCTCAAAGTAAAAATTTGAAGTTCCCCCCCGTGCGGTGGCAACAAAGCTTAAACTCGGCCAAGCTAGTTTTGGGGTAAGCCGTCCCTCTGACTTCAAGATTTCCCATAAGTGGGCAGCACGTGCTGGAAATGGTTTCCATTGATACTCCAATCTGGCTCGAATTTCTGGTTCTAGTTTTAACCAACTGGCAATTGTCCCTTTGTCTAAGTCTTGGATCAAATCTTTAGCATAGTGATCTAAATAGTTGCACGTTCGCAGGACTAGCATCGGAAAGTTAGCTCCCATGCCTCGCATTGACGGATCGCGCAGGGCAAATAGCAAGGCAACATAGTGGCGTGCTAAACTGTCAGATGGCTTGAGGGTTTCGTAAGGGTGGGCAGCTAATTGCTGGTAGAAGAACTTGCCCATGCGGAGGACTCCTAGACCTGCTGGACCGTACTCGATGCCGCCACTGGTGCGAAGCGGCTTTTGCACCGAGTTCATCCCGAGAATTTTGCCAAATTGTTGCGATCGCGATCGCAGCGCATCATTTAAAAAGCCAATGCTCGTTAGGTTAGCCCATCCCAAAGAGTTCTGGAATCGCTGCGTCACTGGGATGAGTTTCTGCTTTCCAGTCGAACCACTAGTCGTATTCAGGTAGATGACTGGATCGGGCGTGAGAATGTTTTTCTCGCCTCGGGCAATGCGATCGGTATAAGGTTCATAATGACTGTAAGGCAGAACCGGAATCTGCTCTCGAAATTGGTCAATGGTTTTGATATGTCTGATCCCATACTTTCGTCCCAGTTCGGTATCTTGATAAGCTTGCAGAAGCCCGCGCAAGAACTGTTCTTGCACAGCAATGGTGTGGTAGGTTTTTTGAACGAAATTTGCCTTAGCTCGGATTGCCACAGCAGTCAAAAGTGGCAGCAAGAAATTTGCCATTAGAGTTTAATATCAGTTAGCAAGAATGCACTATAACGGTTCTATCTGAGTTGTAAAAAATTATTTTTTTTATCGAACCGCCTAAAGAATACCTAATTTAATGAACCGCCAAGGCGCCAAGGACGCCAAGAAAGAAGTAAAGAGGATTTAACCATCTTATTCACTTGTGTATCAACTGATGGAAATTCTTGGCTATAGTTAGCAGTGGATCTACTATGCGATAATTTGGACTTTTGTATTCTCTCATGAAATGCTTGTTTACGATATGAAGTTCCGTGCATCCTGCAATCAAAGAATCTACTTTGTATTTGCCAACAATTGTATCAAAATAGTTTATTATAGAATCTTTATAGCCATTTTTTTTGATTTGGTAAATATAATTTTGTAGCTTATTTTGCTCGTCTTCATCAGGAAGTAATACATACTGCTCAAGTAGATTCCACTGAGCATGTTTCTGAAAGATGCCTACTTGGCGTGCCCCTTTAGCACATAATAATACATGAAGCTTTTCTGTATTCAACACTTCTTTGACAATGATATCTATCAGGGATATTACTTTTTCTCTTAGCGATACCGGAACCTTGGGGAGAAAGTAATGCATTGTGACGCAGGCTACTACTACCTGACTAACTCCCAATTGGCAAATGCGTTCCAATGATTGTACTAGAAGACTTGTTAATAAATCATTCGACCCTCCTTGGATCGCGTCTATTCGATCGGGAAATGTTGGATCGGAGTAGAGAATACAGGTAGGAGATTCTTGTTCTAAATCTGTAACGTTGAATTCATAAATTGTTTTCAAGAACTCTGCGGAGGCTAAGGGACCTAATCCCCCCAAAATTCCTAGTGATTTGTGCATAATAAATTACTCTGATGGTATGATCTTCAAACACCAAATTCAAACTACTGTCGGAACTGTGCGGTACGATACAAAACAAAGTTTAGAGAATGAGAGTTTATGCTCACAATAGCAAAGCTTTCTATTGAACAAGCCCTGTCCTTAGGATTAGCAATCACCTTTTTTGCTTTGGCGTTTGTCTTTGCAAGTTTAGTAGAATACTGGCTACATCGCTTAATGCACATCTCGCCTCGGATAGGTGAACGTCACCGCGACCATCACCGTCGCAACGAAGGACAAGGAGTGCTGTGGGAGTTTCGAGACTATATAAGGGGCAGCTTAGTGGTCATGTGCTTGATGTTTTTCTACTCCTGGGAGGCGGGAATCGGTTGGTTTCTCGGCGGACTATTCTATGCCGCCTTCTCAGCTTATGCCCATCAGCTACAGCACGATAACCCAACCAAGTGCTTCTGGATGAAGATGCCAGTACACTACGTACATCACAAATACGGCATGTGGGATCACAATTTTGGTCTAGCAGTGGATTGGTGGGACCATATTTTTGGCACGTACAAGTCGGTCGAATGGCTGGGCGAAGAGGAACTGAGTCAACAGCCACGGGGTTATTTACAACTCCGGTGGCGGTAGAGGTATTGATGAAGGAGGAACAGACGTTCCGGTGGAACGTCTGTACAGGAGTCTCTTCTAAAGCAAAATTATCTCTCTCTTTTACCATAAATTTAGTGATATCTTGCCTAAAAAGCCTTGAATTGGAGAAATTAGGGTTCATACAGGAGAATCAATTTGAGCTATTTCCAGGAAGCTAAAGCCCACTTTGTGGCGAGTCATCAGCATCCCATCAACCAGATTCTGCACCACTTAACTAATATCTTGGCGATCGCTGCGATCGTTTTGCTGTTCTACGATTGGCGATTGACGCTGGTTTGCTTAGTCCTAACCCAAGTTTTTGCCCTAGGCGGACATGCCTTCTTTGAGAAAAATGAACCCGCTTTTGTCAAGTACCCAGGGGTAACTATTTTAGCTTCGCTCATGTGGTCATTCGAGAACTGGTTTGGTCTACGTCAAGTTTTAGGTAACCTCAAACGCCACGCGTAAGTGCAATAGGAGAATATTATGTATAAAGGTTTAGTAGTAATTGATGCAGATGCCCATAAGATAGAAAATCCCCTGGTGATGCGGGATTATCTTGAGCCGGAGTATCGCGATCGCATCGGTGTCATAACCGATAGTCTGGGCGACCAACGGGCGCGAATTATGGATTTTAATCCAGCAACAAGTAAAAACGACTTGATGCGCATGTTCCCGCAACCCCAAGGGCAGGGTAAAGGTGGCTTTCGGACCCTTCATCCAGACACAACCTTGGGTGCAATGTTCAATCGAGTGCGGCTTGAACATATGGATCAAGAAGGTATTGATATCCAGGTAATTTACGGCACGTTCAACTTAATCTTCTCTAGCATTTTAGATAAAGACTTGGGCGTAGCACTTTGTCGTGCTTACAACAGTTACATTGCCGAAGACTGCCGAGGATACAATAATCGCCTCAAACCTATTGGAGTATTACCTCTACAAGACGTAGACGCTGCGGTTGCGGAAATGCACCGTTGCGTTAATGAACTCGGACTGATTAGCGTCGCCGTTGCCCCGAACCTAGCAATCCCCCATCCCAAAGCACCGTCAGCATTCCCAGATGTCCGCACTTGTAAAGCAATTAGCCATCCTGACTTCCGTCCCATCCTCCAAGCAGCAGTAGACCTGAACATTGCCCTCGGCATTCACGGTGGTCCCGGTTCTTCTATGGTGGGTGGGATTGCAGACCATTTAGAAACATTCGTCCTCACGCACATTTTTGTGCAGCGAAACCAGCAACAATTGGCTTTGGCGCGGATGGTTTTTGACGGCGCGTTTGAACAATTCCCCACCCTCAGAGTCGGCTTTTTAGAAGGCGGATGTGGTTGGTTGCCGGATCTTGCCCATGCCTTTCACGAACATTGGGAAAAACGTATTCGCGATTTCGACCCCAAGCATCCCTATCGCCCCTCGCTGATGGAGTTCACCAAGTTGATGATTCAGGAAAGAGGCGCCCACAACAATATCAACATGATTAGTCAGGCGAAAAACCTCTTTGACCTTTTATGGAATGCCCAGCATGACCCCACTCAAATCGATGATGCTAGCCTCTACGAACACTACGACCTCCGTCATCGAGATCCAATGGAGTACTTTGAACGGGGACAAATTTTCACCTCTTTTGAATCAGATGACCCAGGTCCAGCTTATCTTCATGTAGGCATGGGGGAAGTGGGCAAGCGTTTAGCTTGCTTCTCTGGTGATTACGGTCACTGGGATGGTGTACTTCATGACTGCGTCAAGGATGCTGCCACCGTGGCAGACTATGACCGGGAGCATTTAGGACTCCTGCTGGGCGGTAATGCACTGTCTCTCTATGGCGATCGCCTGCGCCAATCCTTGCCCCAAGAAATGCTAGCACAGACATCAAGTCTAACCAGCATCCTTGAGTGACAAAATACCTACTAAGTAGGTCGAAAAAATAAATCATCATTGGTTCGTAGTTGCGCTTCAGCGCCTTGAAGCGCAACTACAAGCCTTTCCAGTAATAATACCAAACTTTACATAGTTGGTATTATTCTTGCCGACCTAATTATATCATGTTCGGATGAATACTTATGTTATTGCCTAAGCTGGTAATGGGTAATGGGTAAGAAACTGTTACCAATTACCAATTCCCGCATTCATGCATGGGATAATTACGAATTATTGTGAGAATTGGTATAAAATGCGAGTCTTACTCCTATATCCCCTGTTTCCGAAGTCGTTCTGGTCTTTTGACAAAGCACTAGAACTAATCGGTCGCAAGGTTTCGCTCCCCCCTCTTGGACTGATCACAGTTGCGGCGATTCTACCCCAAACTTGGGAGTTCCGCTTGGTAGACCGGAATGTTCGCGATGAAACAGAAGCCGACTGGGCTTGGGCAGATCTGGTAATAGTATCGGGGATGATTGTCCAGAAACCTGATATGCTGCACCTGATCCGTGAGGCGAAGCGGCGCGGCGTACTTGTGGCGGTGGGTGGTCCCTATGTGACATCCGTTCCAGATGCAGCACTTGAAGCAGGGGCAGACTTTCTGGTGTTGGATGAGGGCGAGATTACCCTGCCGTTGTTGGTAGAGGCACTAAACCGGGGCGAAACAACAGGGATATTCGGTGCAGGCGGTAAAAAACCAGATGTTACAGGCACACCAATTCCGAGATTTGACCTGCTGGAACTGTCGGTTTACAACGAGATGTCGGTGCAGTTTTCCCGAGGCTGCCCTTTTGAGTGCGAGTTCTGTGACATTATTGTGCTATATGG
>CAZZYE010000488.1:0-6160 GCA_964658145.1 uncultured Stigonema sp. | reverse complement strand
ACCAAAACGTCAATAATTTTAGACTTATCGTGATGGAGTATACAACATTTTTTTAGATCGGTTTTACATCTTAAGGTGAATAAATTTTGAGTTTGTTTGCATCTCAAGAGTGATAAATTGCGGCGACGTACCAGTTAACTTAAAAGCAGATGTGACAGATAAATCCAATATTTACGGGATTGAAAAATTCACAATGGGGAGCGAACACAAAAACTCAACCTTGGATTGAAGTTTCGATCCAAGCTTAAGTTTTAATATACAACTTGTTTGCTTTAGTTCAAAGAATTTCTAGGAGATATTACTATATGCCACAAGAACAATCATCACAACCAGCACAACAACAGCAACCACCAGGTACTGAATCAGAAATGACACCAAAACCCAAAGCAGATGATCCGCAGTATCAGGGAAGTGGCAAGTTAAAAGGCAAAGTAGCATTGATCACAGGTGCAGACAGTGGTATTGGTCGCGCTGTGGCGATCGCATTTGCCAAAGAAGGCGCAGATGTGGCAATCTTGTACCTGAACGAACACGACGACGCTAAAGAAACCAAAAAATTGGTGGAAGCACAAGGGCGGCGTGCAGTAACCATAGCAGGCGATATTGGTGATGAAAGTTTTTGTCAGCAAGCTGTACAACAAACGGTAGATGAATTTGGCAAACTCGATATTTTAATCAACAACGCAGCCGAACAGCACCCGCAAGACAGTATCGAGGATATTACGAAAGAGCAGCTAGAGCGCACTTTCCGCACTAACATTTTCTCGATGTTTTTCATGACCAAAGCAGCGCTTAAATACCTCAAGGAAGGTAGCGCTATCATCAATACCACATCGGTAACAGCTTATAAAGGCAATAAGCAACTACTTGATTACTCATCCACAAAAGGTGCGATCGTTGCTTTTACTCGTTCCCTGTCACAAAATCTAGTATCCAAGGGAATTCGCGTTAATGCCGTAGCCCCAGGTCCTATATGGACACCTTTGATCCCCTCAACTTTCCCTCCTGAGAAAGTTGAAAGTTTCGGTAAAGAAGTTCCAATGCAACGACCTGGACAACCTGAAGAAGTTGCACCTAGCTACGTATTTTTAGCCTCCGATGATGCTTCTTATATGTCTGGTCAAGTTTTACATCCTAATGGTGCAGAAGTAGTCAACGGCTAAGTTGAGTGAGGAGTTATGAGTTATGAAAAAAACTCATAACTCCTCACTCAAAACTTAAAATTCCTCACTCAACTTAGCCGTTCGCGCCTCAACCGTTAGAAGGATGAGTGAATATTGAATACCTGTTAATCTAGTAAAGAATACTTAAATAGATAATAACTACAGCTATGGCATCCACAACACCGCTAAAAGGCACCGAATTAGTAGATTGTGCTAAAGCGAATGCCAAACAAGGAATTGAAACCGCTGCTTATCAATGTGGCTATGGTGAAGACCTTAATACCTTTGCGCGAGAATTACGGAAAGCTTGCGAGGACATGAATTTGCAAGTGAAGGAACTCAGCGAACTCATTACTGACCATGACATGATCCTACAGTTAGGTACTGGCGAAATCGTTGCTCCAGATACAGCGTCAGAACTATGAACTAAGTAGTCATGCAAAATTAAATATACAATGTCCGAAGCGAAGGTCGCGTCAGCGCTTGGGAAGCAATCGCAAAGGTTTGGGATTGCTTCACTTCGTTCGCGGCGGACATAAATACTTTTGGATACGTACTTACTATGCATCGACTGGCAAAAACACTGAGTGTATATTTCGTCACTCGTAATTATTAACGTAAGTCGCACTCTTTTTATAGTTAGGGCTGTAATAGGTAATGGCTAATGGTAACAATTGACAATTAGCAATTAGCAATTTCATACATCACATAGGGCTATTAATTGTTTTGCGAAATTTCGCGTCTCTACAAGGGTTGTAAGCAACGCACAATTAATTTCTGGAGATGTCTAATAATGATAATTTATTGAGCAACGAAAACGGACTTGCAGAAGCTGTTGGTCTAGAACTAAGAAAATTGGCTGAAATAGTATCATTATTAGATATTCATCAAAATCAAAAAGTGTAAAGTTGTTCTAATGCTGCATAATCGAAGGACGGTGCTTCAGATCAAGCTAAGCTAGTTTGAGCATGCTTTACTTGAGAGGAACTAGTAGAACTGTCGGTAGTAATGCCGTCACGATGTTCGAGTGAATGCCTACCCTAATGCAATCGATAGAAACATTTCACACTAAACCCCTGAGTGCCGAACGCCTACAATCTGAGGATTTCGGCGATCTTTGCCGTATGCATCAAGATCCCAGAGTTATGGCGACTTTAACAGCCCACGGTGGTATCCTCTCAGACAATCAAACACGGCAAGTTCTGACAAGAAACCTAGAGCATTGGGATCGTCACGGTTTCGGGTTATGGGTGTTTCGAGACAAGGTGGACGGTCAGTTTGTTGGTCGCGGTGGACTACGGAAAACCTATATAGGCGCTAATAACGAGGTAGAGTTAGCCTACGCGCTGATGACAGAATTTTGGGGTAAGGGGTTGGCAACAGAGATGGGTGAGGCAATCTTGAAGGTAGGTTTTGAACAACTTGGTTTGGCTGACGTGGTTTGCTTTACCCTGACAACTAACCGGGCGTCGCAACTGTACGTTCGCTCATTTTTAACCGCAAGATTTAATAAGCGCCTTACAGGGCTTGTAATCCAGGCGATGCAATAGATTCAGGCATTTTTATTCGCACGGACGCTTTTGGTCATTTTATTATTTATCGTATGCCTAAGCCTTAAATAAACGCCTCTGGAAGCATTCTATAAAGGTCACAAATTTTACTTGAAAATAACGATTCACGTAAAAATCCCCTTTTTCCTTTTATATTAAGGCTTTAATTCCCCTTTGGATCTCAAAATAAGCGAACGTACAGTCGCAACGGGTCATGGAAAAGTTGAGATTCAAATACGAGCGAGATATTGTCCACGTAGGTTTACCCCATGTGTTTTACCGATTGAATACTTCTGAATTACAGTAATCTGTGGTAACCGTTTACGGGGGTAATTAGTTGCTGAAATCCGGCAAAATCTAATGTGTAAAGAAGTTACAGCAATTAAACGCACCAGCTCATCACTCCAATGAAGCCACGCTTGCCTCTGGTGAATCACACCTTGTCGCTGAAAGCTGTGCAACCATTTCTGCACGAGATGAGACTTCAAGCTTACGGAACATTCGCTTCAAAGCCTGCTTGACGGAATTCTCGGTAATCCAAAGTTCAGTCCCGATTTCTGCGTTGGTTTGCCCTAAAGCAACCAATTTAGCAATCTGCAACTCACGAGCCGTTAAGCAACTAGTGCTAAACGGTTGGTTCCTCACTTCCGCTAGATTTGCACTTTGCGCAAATCGCACTGTTGTAGTCCAAACCGATAAGTGCAAACAGATGGCACTCAAATCAGCCAAATTCTGGGTGTCAAAGGCAGGCATTGACTTGTCACGGGTGTACCCTATGGCACCCACTAGTTGACCTTGATCGAGGATGGGTCCTGCCATCATATGCCAATGATCGGGACGGGGACAAATGATTGCCCAAGCCTTGGGCGATGTCACCAATCCTTCGTGAGCCGAGCAAAATAAGAAGATTCATCGGGAGCGTGTCGCTTTTTTAGAATTACTTACAAGAAAGCGACACACTCTAATCTACAAGATTCATCTCAATTATGACGATCAATCAGCAAAAAGTAATTGAGAAAAATAGAGAATTTGAGGCTGATCGACGCTCGAAACTTCAAGAGCGATTTGGTAAATATGCGATTGTCAATATCTGTCTGATCCCATTAAACCTGCTAACTGGGTTTGGTGTTCCTTGGTCGTTATATGTCCTAATTTCCTGGGGAATGGTGCGGGGTGTGGATGCGTGGCGAGTCTTTTTCCAACGTCAGGGATATGCCTACGATCTCGCTTTTCAAAAATGGGAACGCCAACAAAAGAGGCAGAAAGTATTGGAAGCGTAAATAAATATTTACGCTTCCAATACTTTCCTCGCTACCGCTTCGTTCGCAAAGCGTCTCCCCGAGTGAGAAGATCGCCAGTCCCCTCTGTCGGGAAACCCTTGCCTTGCGGGTTTCGTATGTGTAGCCCCGACTTCCAGTCGTCAGGTGCAAGATGTCAGATTAGTTAAGCTCTTCAAATCTGGGACTTGTAAATCAGGTTGACCATCTGCTGGTAAAGCAGCACCACTTCCTTGTTTGCCTGCTCTCCGGTTCACCCAAACTGTTGATAGTCCTAGAGAACTGGCTGGAACGACATCATGATAGATACTGGCATTAACGTATAATATCTGATCAATCGGTAGGTCAATTCTCTCAGTTGCAAGTCTGAAGTTGTTCAAGGAGGGCTTATAGCTTTTTGCCTGTTCTGCTGTGATGATCCAGTCAAATTGAACCTCTAAGTGCTTTGCGCCTAAAGCAAAGAGATCGTCATCTACATTGGAGATAATCGCCAGCTTAAACTTGTTTTTGAGGGATTTGAGTGCCTCAACTGTATCTGGAAAAGGTAGCCAATGCTTCATCGAATCGGCAAGTGAATCTAGTTCGCTGGAAGTAGGCTCAAAGCCAAATTGTTCACCAAACTTTTGAACCACTCTTCTCAGAACTTCTCTATATTTAAGGTATTCTCCTTTCTCCTGCTCTGCTTCAAATTGAGCAAAAATTTCAAGAATTTGTTCGTCACCTAAATTGATATTGTGGGCAAAAAGAATTGGCTTTAGCGCTGCTAACATACCAGTTTCCCAATCGATTAAGGTTCCGTAACAATCGAATGTTAAAGCCTTGTACTTATCGATATCAATCATTTTGTCTACTCGAATCAGCTAAAAATCTTTGCTATGAGCATACCTGAATTTAATATAAATCTTGTGGAGTGGACCGCAAAGCCAGCCCAAGTATTTATTTACCTAAAATGGCGTCAGATCATTCTAGGCTTAAGCTGTTTGCTACTGATTATTGCCTGTAACAATGAGCATCCTACTATTAACACAACCCCAAATCATAGTATTAAATCTCTCAAGGTTGCTTGCGATCCCACTTTTATCCCTTTTGAAATACAAACTTCTAACGGCAATCTGGAAGGCTTTGATATTGACTTGATGAATGCGATCGCCAATATAGCTGGATTTGCGGTTCAGTTTGAAAGCCTTCCCTTTGATGGTATGATTTCTAGTCTGCAAGCAAAAAAAATCGATGCGGCAATTAGTGGGATCACAATTACTGCTGAACGTCTCAAAACAATTTCCTTTTCGCGACCTTATCTTAAAGCCGGACTGGCAATTACTGTAAGAGTTGATAACCAGGATATTAAAGATCTAAACAGTCTCCAAGGAAAAAAAATTGCTGTACAAATTGGTACACCTGGAGCAGATTTTGCCAAAACCATCCCGAATGCCAAAATTAATAAATTTAATTCTGGACCAGAATTTTTCCAAGACTTGCTTAATGGCAATGTTGATGCTGTACTTAGCGATGCATTCGCTACTTTGTATGCTATTAAAATTGGCAATCTTAAAAGAATCAAAGTTGTTGGTGGGCTGCTTACTGAAGAATACTACGGCATTGCTACACCTAAAGATTCTCCCAACCTAGATGATATTAACAAAGGCATAGCCGCTTTGTTGTCTAATGGTACTTACAAACAAATTTCCCAAAAATGGTTCAACAAAGAGCCTCTTCAATTACCAGAATCTCTGCCGCTTAAGTGAGTTGTTGTCAAGCAAGAAGCACCATTATCCACATCTGCATACTAGCTATTGTTGTCATACAGCATTTTCCAAGTCTCATGCCTTTTTGTAAGAAGGTTCACATTCTCCCCCTGATCTAATTAGCGGAACAATGTGAACAACCAAACTAAACAGTGATCATTAGAACCTTCTATTAAGTAGACGCCCGGATAACGTTAGGTTGGCAACAGACACCCTGTATACAAAATTTACTTTGGATACTAAAGTTGTTTCCTCCACCTCTAGGTTAATCTTAAGTTAAGATTGAAAGTAACTAAAAACACAAAGAAAACTATTACTTACTAAACCATCCATGCTTTTGATGATTAGGGGCAGTAGGCGATCTGTCAAATTATAGCAACCGCTAGGGCGGTTAGGACGCTAGACGTAAGACATCCTCAATGGCA
>CAZZYE010000487.1:1533-6170 GCA_964658145.1 uncultured Stigonema sp. | reverse complement strand
CAAAAGTTACTAGTAATTGTGGACGGTCTTGATCGACACGATCAAGAGACAGCTTTGAAAATGTTTGCTAGCCCACTGCTCACCCAGTTAAGTTGCCACATCATATATTCTATTCCAATTTCACTCAGGTATTCTCCCAGCTTTCGCCAACCGATGGAAAGCTTTCAAAAATGCCTGGATTTAACTAATCCGCCAGTTTTTAACTGCGATGAGAATTTATGTCCTACGACAATCCCTAATCAATCGGGTCGAGATATTCTCACAAGTGTTATTAATAAGCGGGTGGCACGTTTGGGTGATGCTTATAAGGGTTTGTTTAATCCCGATGCGCGAGAAATAATTTGTGAAAAGAGCGGCGGTGTCATGCGTGATTTGATAAGACTCGCTCGCACTGCATGTGAAGTTTCTTTAAGGAGAAATTTACTCTACATAGACTTAGATGCTGCGCAGGAAGCTGTGCAAGAAGTACGCAGAGAATACAATTTGAGCGACTACCATTTCCCAGAACTGGATAAGATTCACCGCACAGGTCGTCTAACTACTAACACTCATAGCTTGCCTAATAAAGGTGAATTTGTCATTTGCGATGAGCTTTTGCAAAACAAGTTTGTTTTAGGTTACTACAACTCTAGTAGAAAATCCTGGTTTAATGTGAATCCTATTCTTGTTGAAGATTTAAAAGCTTGGCAAGCTACTAATTCTCCACAAAATCCATAGTAAAGTTTCTTTAAGGCAGGCAGGATGAGCGGCGTTGAATTAATATTAAACCGCAGATGAATACGTCCGAAGGGCGGATTCCCGGAGGAGTAATTACGAATTACGTTAGCGTTAGCGAAGCGTTAGCCGGTACTCCGGCGTCAGCGATCTTCGAGGAACGAGCGTCATATCATGTCCGTATAAACAGTTACGATATACCGACCGATGCCCCCGTCCCCTCTCCCAAGCATGGGAGAGGGGTGCCCGGAGGGCGGGGTGAGGGTTCATATAATAAGTCATTAACCGGACATGATATCACTACGAATTACGAATTGGAGCAAAGCGACTTGACCTAATTAATTCTTCACAAAATGCATAGTTGGTTTTTTCTTGTCAGATAATTAGCAATTCTTCAGCAATGCATATGACTCCTACAGAATCTACCACATATTCGCTGAGCGCAACTGACCAAGCAGAGTTAAATAAGTTGGTTGGCTTCTTAGAATTGTCAAGTGGCACAACGACTATTTTTGCTGTTGCGCCAGGAAGTGGACCGCAGCATCCTGTAGTAGAGCAACTTAAGTCTCTTTTAAGAACCAATAATGAGGATTTTGAAGTACAAAACTTTTTTTACAGTGATAACTCACTACATAATTTTCTCTACAGTTTAGGAGAGACTGACCAACAGACTTCTCAATCTGGACACAAAGTGGTAATGGCGTTTGGGATTGACCAGTTACCTACTCCTCGCCTTGTACGTGAGATGAGACAGTTGAATTTGGGTAGAGAGTCTTTATTTGGTCGGGGACTGGTGCTGATTTTTTGGCTGAATAAAGCTGAATTTTTAAACGAGTTTCGTAACCGTGCCCCTGATTTCTGGGATTGGCGAGGTAAGATGGTCACATTTGAGGCAGGTCCAACTCTCAATCGACTGTTTTATCCTTATATAGAGTGGCTGATCGCTGAAAATTCCTATCTCAAAATCAGTGGCGTGATGCAGGTACAGCGCCAAGTTGATATTTTTTTAGATCAAATTTATGTTTCACTGCAAGCAGAACGGCGAAAACAGGTTACGGAAATTTGGGATCGTGGCGATCGCGAAATATATACAGCTACATCCCTAGAAGCTGAACATCGGCAGAAGCTAAGCAAAATCGCCTCTAGCCCTCATGACTTAGATGAACCATACTATTACGAACCTGCTACACCAGATTTTATACCTATTTCCACCAGCACCAAAACGGTTACACAAAAGGTTGATTTATCTCAGGCAGTGCGAGAAGCCCAGTACAGTGTAATTTTAGGTGATCCTGGTGCGGGAAAGACGACGCTACTGCGCTACCTAGCGCTCCATTTTGCCACAGCTAAACGTGACGAGGAGGAGACAGTTCTCGGTGGCGAAGCACAAGAGGAGTTGGGCAAACCCCTCTTACCTATTTTCTTTCGCATTGCCGATTATGCAGAGCAACTGGGTAAGCTACCTGACTTGAGTCTATTAGATTATTTGCGTCAATTCTACCGCCAGTGGGAAGAAGCTTATTTTCAGATTGAAGTTGAGACGGAAGCGGGGACTGAGGTTGCAGCATTGCTGTTGAATGCCATGCACCAAGGGCAGTGTTTGATGCTACTGGATGGGTTGGATGAGGTGTTTGACCAACAAAGCCGCGAGCTGATTGTAGAACGGATCAATCAGTTTGTGGATGCTTACTCTGCCAACAAATTTGTGATTACCAGCCGGATTGCAGGATACCGCGATGTGAAGCTGAGCGATCGCTTTCATGAATTCACCATTCAAGACATGGGAAGCGAACAAGCGGAGAAATTCCTAAACCGCTGGTGTCGGGCGATAGAAAAAGCACAGCAGCCAGATGCTAGCGAGGAGCAATGGCAAAGGTTAGGGGATGCGGAAGCACAAGAGATTTTAGAGGCGATAAAAGACAATGAGGGTGTAAAGCGCCTGACAGCTAACCCACTACTTTTGACTATTCTAGCGCTGATTCACCGCAATGGTTCCCGCCTACCCAATCGTCGTGTAGAACTTTACGCTTTGGCAGTGAAAACTTTGACCGAGGATTGGCAGCTAGGCAAGAAATTGCCTGATGCGTCTAAGGTGATGCTAAAGGAAAATGAGGTAGTGGAACTTTTGGCTCCCCTAGCTTACTGGATGCATGAAGAGAAGCCTTCTGGTTTGGTTACTCAGGCAGAAGTAGAGGAAAAGTTAGCAGCGAAGCTAGCAGAACTGAATGATGCCGAACCAGAATCAGACTTAGTGCAACAGGCAGTGGAAGTGTTTCTGCGGAAGGTACGGGAAACCACAGGTCTATTTGTGGAACGTGCGCCCGGAGTTTATGGCTTCATGCACCTGACCTTTGAAGAGTATTTTGCCGCACGTGATATTGCTGATAATGACCAGAGCGAGATTCTGCACATCATCCGCTCTCATCTTCATGAACCGCGCTGGAATGAACCAATTTTGCTAGCTTTGGGCTATTACGGCATTCATTTCCCCAAACAGGTTAATAAGCTAGTGGAGCAGCTTTTCAGCAATCTTGATGCTTATGAACCGGCACTTCAATGTGGTGAAATAAAAATCAAAAATGCGTCATCCTCGGATGCAATTCTCATCTGGTCAGCTTCGCAGGGTAAGTCAGTAACAACCTGTAGCCAATCAGAATTAAAGCTAAAAGATTTGCTGTTTGCTGGTCAGGTTTTAGCTCAAGTTGAGGTCACTAGCCGGATGAGGTCCAAGCTGATTCAAAAGTTAATTGTAACCTATATTGGGCTGGATACTGACCTTGAAAATGATACAACTAAGCAACTGCTGAGGCTACTACGCCAAATTGAACTGTTTAACCAAAAAAGCGAAGTCATAACTGAATTGAAACAAGCAGCTAATGACTCAACGCTTTCTCAAGAGATGAGGATAAAGGCACAGACAGCCATTCTTTTTGTTGCCTGTGGCGAACCAGGAGCAGGATTAGTAAGTTGTGTGAATGAAATTGTCAATCACCTTGAACCTTCTCTATTCGGCAGTATTAAAGATTTATTTAAAGAACTAGGTGAAGAAATGACGCCTGTTCTTGAAACTAGCCGACAAAATTATAGAGATAATGAAGACTGTCAAAGAACATTAAACTTTCTCACGGCAATTTCTTACATTCGTACTGATAACTATAAGAAAGCTATTACTCTCTTAGAGGAGATAACCGCTCAGCAAGACAGTATTTTTAGCCCTTATATAGCTTGGGGACTGGCTACCTGCAACGAGGAAGAAAGCGAATACAACAAGGCGATTGACTACTATAAGCAATCGTGTGAACAGTTAGCTTCACATCCAGAGCAAGCTGCTTTGCTAATTCTCTGGAGAGAACGAGGATGGTGCTATCGTTTACACAATAAATATGAGTATGCATTAGAATGTTTTCAGCATATGCTGAGCATATCTCAAGAATTTAAAAGACCGGATCAAGAGGCTAATGCCCTCTACAACATAGCTAGAACTTATCAAGCTTGGGGCAAATATGAACAGGCGATCGCCTACCACCAACAAAGCCGTGACCTCTACGCGCAATTGGGTAAACAGAAGAATGTCGCTAACCAGTGGTACTGGCAGGCTGATTGCTATCGGGAATGGGGCAAATATGAGCAGGCGATCGCCTACCACCAACAAAGCCGTGACCTCTACGAGCAATTGGGTAAACAGAAGGATGTCGCTAACCAGTGGTACTGGTTGGCTGGTTGCTATTGGGAATGGGGCAAATACCAACAGGCGTTAGAGTGTGAACTTAAAGACTTGGCAATCCGCCAGCAGCTAGATGACCAACCAAACATCTCTCGTGCCTACGTTGGGCTAGGTCACATCTATCAAGGGTGGGGCAAATATGAACAGGCGATCGCCTACCACCAACAAAGCCGTGACCTCTACGAGCAATTGGGTAAAC
>CAZZYE010000487.1:0-1433 GCA_964658145.1 uncultured Stigonema sp. | reverse complement strand
TATTGGGAATGGGGCAAATACCAACAGGCGTTAGAGTGTGAACTTAAAGACTTGGAAATCCGCCAGCAGCTAGATGACCAACCAAATATCGCTCTTGCCAACCGTCAGCTAGGTCGCATCTATCAAGGGTGGGGTAAATATGAACAGGCGATCGCCTACCACCAACAAAGCCGTGACCTTTACGAGCAATTAGATCAACAGAAGGATGTCGCAAACCAGTGGAGTAACCTGGCTAATTGCTACCGAGATTTAAGTGATTACGCGAAGGCGATTGAGTATCACCAGCACAGCCGCGATTTGCACCAACAGCTAGGTCAAGATAAAAGTATTGCTAAGCGTTGTAGACAAATTGGTAATAGCCAACGCTTGTTAGCAAAAGATACCCCTGATATAACACAAGCCTGTAACTTAGTAGCTCAATCTGAGCAAAATATTCGTCATGCTATCCAAATGAATACAGAAGGCGACTATAAAGAAAATTTAGCCTATGATTACATTGCCCTTAGCTTACTCTGGTCAGAAAGCCTACGCCTGTTGCCTGATGATGGCTCGTCACTGCAACAAAAAATTGCCCAATTTATAGAATATTACAACATCGGCTTGGCATATTTAACCGAACTGGGGCAGATAGTGGATCGAGCAGAACAAACTCTTGACATTGCTCGCGCTTATCTAGAAGTCAACGTTTTAGAAAATCTTGACAAAGCTGAAGAACTAGCCCAAGAATCTCTCCAAGTCTTTCAGGACTACAACCGCCGGAAGCTGGAAGCAGGGGTTCGCAAAGTTTTGGGAGAAATATACCTCAGCCGCGCCCAGCGTAATCAGTATAGTTTAGGTACTGCTGCCCAGTTTTTGATTGAGAGCCTGCAAATCTACCGAGAGCTTGACATAAACCAAAAAGCTGCCGAGGTAGAGCAGCTAATGCACTATACGCTTTCCATCCAGGACAGATGAGCGCTGTTCATGCGTCCGGCATAATGACTGGAATGGGTTGACTCTTGTGCTTTCGGTAGATCAGGAAGTCACTGTCTAGGGTTAAGACTTCGCTCCCGCGATACAGTTCTGCCATTCTTACCCGACTGGCATCAGCCAAGGAAATGGGAACAGAAAGATATTGAGTTAGTAGGTTGGTAATCGACTCAACTTCCTCATTAAAGTGAAAGGTAACCAGAATTTGCTGACTTTTGAGTAATCCAACTAGAGTTTCTCGCCCATTGCTCACACGTTGCAATAAGAACCATGCTTCGGAAAGAACTGCTTCACAGGAAAGTAATGGAGGTTGGATTGTAGCAAGTTCTGTCGTTACCCAAGAGTGATAGCGATCGCGGCGATCAATTAGCGCTACGAGGGGACCAGTATCAAGGAGGATTTGTTGACGCATTAAGTACCATATCCTTCCATATACTCAGGATTGGTAGAGAGATCTCCGGGAC
>CAZZYE010000486.1:5121-6182 GCA_964658145.1 uncultured Stigonema sp. | reverse complement strand
CTTTTTCCCCCCTTTTTAAGGGGGGTTAGGGGGGATCAAAGCCTTAACTGAACCGCTCAAGTCGGCATCGCCTACGCGGCTGCCTCGTCTTGGCGTGAGCTTTTCATCCGCTAAAAATTCCACCGCCACTGATAAACCTTATCTGAAGGGTTTTTCCCTTTAAGGCTGACTCTGCCAATCGTTCGATAGTCGCCGAGAGCATTGCTCGGTTGTGGAGTACGATAACCAGCAAAGACCATCACCACATCGTTATTCTCAAGAAGAGTAACACTCGGTGAATAAACTCGTCCGGCAAACCAAGATTGCGTGTCTCCCACAACTGGAGTGGTAGAAGGGATAGTAGTTGGGGTATCGTTGACATTGACAGTGATGGGAGCGACAGAGGCGATCGGATTGTTAATGCCGTTGACGATCGTCCAGTGGCGAAGATCCTGGGACTCCGCATAACCAATGTAGTGGAATGCATCAGAGTCGCCATCTAGGCAGTTGCCGCCAGAAAAGAAAAGACCAAAGCGATTCTTGGAGAGCTTGACAATTGTGCCGCGAGGACCAACATATCGAGTCTCTGTAGGACCGACTGCGGTGGAGTCATTTAGTCCAGAAACCGGACCTAAGTCCTTGAAGTTCACACCATCTGTAGTAGTTGCCAAGCGTGGTGTCACAATATCATGATTGGCTGCTCTGCCAGCAGGAGTTACACCGCACTGCTGAGATTCAGGAAGAGCAGTGTCACCAGTATTATCTGCGTTTTTTTGTTTTTGCAAGTACAGAATCGTTCGCGAGTTCTTTTCACGAACTTCGCTGATGATGCCGTCGGGATTGAGTAGCCCAGTAGTTCTCTGTGGGACATCCTCAAGTTCAGGGACTGGCTTGAGAGGCAACTCACGTTCTGGGCTAAGTCGATGCACAACTAACCCAGCTTGATCGATATTCTCGTCAGAACGATCCAATGTATAGAGGTAGCTGCTTCCTTTGAGACTGATTACGAAAGGATGTCCCTGTCCGTTATCATTATCATTGGTTGCGCTATTTGAGGGAGGACACTGATTGGTCAGATCCAG
>CAZZYE010000486.1:0-5111 GCA_964658145.1 uncultured Stigonema sp. | reverse complement strand
CGAAGTATCCTTGCAAGTTATTGCCTACTCCTGTGATGAATGGGAAGTAGTATGGCTGCATCAGTTCGGTGCCAGGATTGTTTTGCCGCACATTGCCTACACAATATCCTGCTGACGGCAGATCGTTACTTGCTCCTGACTGAGCCAAAGTCCACGGTCCTCTAGTGATTACCGCCTCAGTTGGGGAGTCATTTGCAGTCCAGGTCACGAAAGAGTCAGATGGGGTAGCGAGACTACTCGCTCCTGATATGCCAAGTAATGTGGCGACAGTAAGTGTAATCCCTGTAATCGCTTGTCGCAAATTAATCTCCTGTGTTTCATTTCTATGTAGTAGGTAAATTGTTACATAGCTACAGGTTATTAAGGTTAACAGGAGTTCAAGATTAGATGCATTTTTGTTTAAGCAAAATTGTGAAATCTGAATACTTGAAATTAACGTTTTCTGACAACGAATTTCATTCAAGTAAACCACAATATAACCGTAGGGGCGGGGTATCCCCGCCCTGACAATCTAGTCTAGATGTGACACTATTTGGTGATGATGTCACGTCCTTTGCTTTTTCCAGCTAATGGTACTAATATTTCATACCTTTGAGCAAGATAGTTATAGTAATACTCAAAAAAATTGATTGAATTAAGAATAATAATAGCAGTGAAACCACTAGAGCAATCCAGTAATCTCGTAACAGAGAAAAAATCACTCTTTCAACCGATTGAACAATAATTTCTTCTATTTCTTCATTCGCCAGAGTCTTATTAACTATTTCTTCTATCTCACTGTTAAAGCTGACAATTGCTTTATGAGATACTTTATTAAATCGCCTTCCAATAAACTGTTTAACCTTTCTAAAGACTTTGATCATCTTGCCGCTCCTTAAAAGCTATTGAAGCCATTTCAGGATTCTGAAATGGCTTCAATTGGGCTACCAAACTTCCCATGTGGTCTAGGTGTACAGAGCTAACAAAAATATTTATTTCCTTTTATCCTTCTGCCGTTTCGCCTTGAGGCTCCTCAGACATAGGTTCCGACTCTGCTTCCGGTTTGATGGGACTGGGTTGAGGCTTAACAGGTTTCGGACCACGCGCTAGGGCAGGACTAGCCTGCTGCCTTACTTCGTTGCCAAAAGATGCTTTTTTGCCTTTACCCGACGAGCGGTCTTCGATCCGTTTTAATATCTTAGGATTGGATTCTACAGGAGGTATAAAATCCGAATTCCCAGAATCGTTGTCAGTAGTCTCTTTGACCTGACGTTCAGATTTCTTGATTGGGCGTTCTACCATTGTTAAGTTCTGTTAAGTCCTTTGGATATAATACCTCGCTTTGCTACTGACCGAACTGATGTTTTTCGCCTAGACTGAATATTTTCTAGAATCCAACTTGTAACGAGGATGGAAATTTCCCGTATACTACTCTAAATAGGGTAGATAAACAAAAAAACTTAATGTATCTTCAACTCATCGCAGACTTTTTCCGGGTGAGAGCGCTTAGCACTTCGGGAGGAGTTTAATGTGTTTAAGTACCCGGAGTTAGGAAAGTATGGAACATACCATCTCATCCTCAATTGCAAAACACTCATCACCAGCTGCTCGACTCTCATTCGGGAAAGCCTTGCGTAATACTGTACCGCGATCCACTCACGGCAATTGGAATCAAAGTGCCGATCGCCCCGATCCGATCGCCGCCTTAGAGGCATCTAGCCAGGGAAGACTGCCCAATTTAGTGCCGATTCGGTATGGTCGGATGCTGAAGTCACCGTTCACCTTCCTGAGGGGTGCGGCGATCGTCATGGCGGCTGACCTTGCCACAACCCCTACCACAGGGATTCAAGTACAGGCATGTGGCGACTGTCACCTACTTAACTTCGGTGGGTACGGGACACCAGAACGCAACCTCGTCTTCGACGTGAACGATTTCGACGAAACGCTTCCTGCCCCCTGGGAGTGGGATATTAAACGTTTGGCAACAAGCGTTGTCGTTGCAGGTCGCCACATCAACCTTTCGGCAAAGAACTGCTCCGAAGCAGCGCGTATGGCTGCCTGCTCCTACCGGGAACACATGAGTAAATATGCTCAAATGAATCCTCTAGAGGTATGGTACTCGCGCATTGATGCCAACGTTTTGCGTAACTTTAACCACCATGCCAAGCACGGTCAACGCATCGATCAGAATGTGGAGAGAGCATTAACACGCACCTCCGCTTCCGCGTTGCCAAAATTGACAGAGGTGGTTGCCGGACAGTGGCGAATTATTGACAAACCACCGTTGATGTACCACCTGCCACCTGACGATCTCCTTGAGGAAGAGGTGGAGTCTGTTTACCAGCATTACTGCCAAACCCTGCGAGATGACCTGCAAGTTCTGCTGAATCGCTATCGCCTAGTTGATAATGTCATCAAGGTGGTGGGGGTTGGCAGTGTTGGTACGCGTTGCGTTGTCGCACTCCTGATGGCAGCCGATAATGAACCCCTATTTCTTCAAATGAAGGAAGCCCGTGCTTCTGTACTGGAACCGTATGCTGAGAAAAGCATTTACCAGAACCAAGGTCAACGCGTGATTACGGGTCAACGAATTATGCAAGCTGCTAGCGATATTTTCCTCGGTTGGACACGCAGCGATCGCGGGCATGACTTCTACGTTCGGCAATTGCGGGATATGAAGATGACCATTGACATCGAGGATATGTCTACCTCTGATCTGATCGGCTACTCAGCATTGTGTGGGTGGGCAATTGCTCGTGCCCATGCTCGCTCTGGCGACCCAGTAACAATCAGTGGTTATCTCGGTAAAAGTGATGCTTTTGATGGTGCGATCGCAGACTTCGCTGTCGCTTATGCCGATCAGAACGAGCGCGATCATCAAGCACTTGTGGCGGCAGTGAAATCCGGACGAATCAAAGCAATAGAGTCAGAAAATTAGTATGAAAACAAGCAACAACACGATTAAACTTGACCAGTTTTTGAAGTTAATGGGTATAGCCCCGACTGGTGGACAAGCCAAGCTGATGATTCAAGGAGGTGATGTACTCGTCAATGGTACACTTGAAACCCGACGAGGACGACAATTAGTATTTGGCGATCGAGTGACGGTGGGAGGACAAACTTTTGAGGTTGATTTGAGCAATTTATAAGAGTGCTATGTAAATTACGTTAGCATAAGCGTTATCTTCATCCTGCAAACACCAACTAATCCCAACAGAACAATCTAAAACAAAAAGCATTAATATCTTCGTCCCTCTTCTCTTGCTTCCCGAATTGACAAACCTCCTAGAGACATTCCTTTTTTCAGTTCTTTTAGCCGAGCTTTAATTTCAACTAACTCGTGTCCCTTTTTTCCCGCTCTACTAATTTGTGGCTCAATAGGCTTACCTATTTTCTGAGCATAAGACTCAATTTGTTCTAGCATTAAAGCTGACTTACGCTGAATAATCTCGTCTTCAGAGAGGTTGGATTTTGTCTCTACTTCCACCACTTGCTGTAAAATTGCCTTTACTTCCGCTTGCAAAGAGCGACCATGCTTTTGAGCGCGGGCTTTTAGCCGCTCAATAATAACTGGATCTAAATCTCCTAAGACAATCTGTGTCACTGTTTAAATCCCGGCTAATTGGTTAAAGATAGCAAATAAGCGCATGCAAGTAAATTTCTTGTTTCTGGACTATTGTCTCATTATTCGCCTGTATACAAGCGTTTTGTCATGCTAAACTCTATCTTGTCGTGACTAGTCAAGTGGGTGAATGGATAAAGACAAACCCAGAGTTCAGTTTTCTTTGCGCTTTGACAACTATATTGACCTGCTAGAAAGGGTCAAGGAATACTGCCAAGCCAATCGACTCAGCCTAACTGAATTTACTGCTACTGCCCTCCAGAATGCCCTAGAAATGGGGCTTAGTAGCTTGCCTATTCAATTGACAAGCAATGACAAGATTAATTATCTAGAGCAATCTAGTCATGACAAGATTAACCAACTAGAAACCAAAATAGCTGCACTTGAAGAGAATCTAGTCATGGCTAGTCAGCGCTTGGAGAACATGGATCAACGCCTGGGAAAGTTGAACGTGAGGCAAGGAGGTGAGTACTACTTATGTAAGTGTCAATGAAACAACTCCATTGCCCCAGGACGCTCCCCCATCTATACAAACTTCTATACCTGATATCGTCTGTCCCCGCTGTGGTGCAGGGATAAAAAAAAGAAATGGTACGAAAAAAACTATCGCGGGTATATTTCAGCGATATAGTTGCCAGAATGGACATAACTTTACCTCGGAGTTACACCCAATTAAAAAATAGTTTGAACACTAACTATATTAATAATGCCACCTAAAAAACCTAAACCCTCACAACCCGAACCATCCAAAAGGCAAGAGCAAACACTGCTATTTATCAAACCTAAGAAAGTAGAGTCAGTGCCACAGGTGGAACCACTAAAAGAGGAAGTAACTGAGCGGAAGTTGCCACCTCCTAAGCCCGTTAAGCGGTCTTTACCACCTCCTGAGCCTAATCCCCTCACAACCCCTACAAATGCCACAGATACAACGATAGAAGCGCCGCCAGACGCAATCTTTAAAGCCGTGGGGATTATCGTTGGCACTGTCACATTTGGCGAACCCAATGCAACAGTATTTATTGGTGAAAATCAGTACCCATTGTATTATTCGCCCAGACATCGTAAGTCCTACGATGCGTTAAAAAAACAAGTCGAGAATAATCCTGGTAAAGTAGAAAGATTAATCGTTTACCCAAGAATTACACATTTCCCTCGTCGGGAAATATTACATATAATAAGCTTTCAATTGGTGGGTTTTGATAACTCAAAAAATCCAGAATGAATCACAAATCAATTACAAGATTTCGAGTTTCAGTTAAGCGGATTATGGCAGTTTATCCCTGTTTGTCAAACTCCATGTATTTCAGTTTTCAAAAACTTTCACGAACAACGACTGGAATATATTAAGCAGCAGGAAGCTTATAAAAGAGTGCGGTATATGAAGCCTAGCCACATTCCATTAATCTGGAAAGATTCCCCAATACGCCCATTTCGGTTTAATCCAAAATTAGAAAGAGAACAACAAGGACATTCATCTTTTGTAGAAGTGCTAGCAAGATTTATTCCCGGT
>CAZZYE010000485.1:0-6183 GCA_964658145.1 uncultured Stigonema sp. | reverse complement strand
GAGGACAAGGGAGACAAGGGAGAGGTGTAAGCATCTCCTCCACGGATTGCTATAGTGCAAGATAGCGAGGAAAGGCTTGATTAAGGGGCGATCGCATTATTTTATTCTAAAAATTAGTTGTCAGCACCCGTGAAATCTTCTCAAATGCCCAATCTATTTCTTCTTGGGTAATAACAAGAGGTGGCGCAAAACGGATAACATTATCCCGCGTCTCTTTTGCCAATAATCCCTCTTTCAGCAATGCTTTACAAAAGCGTCGTGCGCCGCCAGCTTCTGGGTAAAATTCTACCCCAATAAGTAAGCCTTTACCCCGAACTTCCTTAATATATGAACTTTCAATTGATTGTAATTTTGCCATGAAATATTCTCCGATTTTTGCAGCTTTTTCTGGTAAATCTTCTTCGATAATCACATCAAGTGCTGCGTTTCCAATAGCAGCAGCTAAAGGATTTCCCCCAAAGGTGCTGCCATGATCGCCTGGTTGAAATACACCCATCACTTCTTCGGTAGAAATAAAAGCAGAAATTGGATAAAAGCCACCAGATAAAGCTTTTCCTACAGTTATGCCATCTGGCTGAACATCTTCATGTTGATAAGCAAACATTTTGCCAGTTCGTCCTAATCCGGTTTGAATTTCATCAAGAATCAGTAATACGTTATGATTACGGCAGACTTTTTCTGCTTGCTTTAAAAACCCATTCGGGGGAACGATAATACCTCCCTCACCCTGAATTGGTTCCACCAGAAATGCAGCAGTGTTAGGGGTAATGGCTTTTTCTAATGCCTCTGCATCACCAAAAGGTATAACTTTGAAACCTGGAGTTAAGGGTGCAAATCCATCTTGATACTGTTCTTCTGTAGAAAAGCTAATCAGACTAATAGTACGCCCAGAAAAATTATTAGTACAAACAATAATTTCTGCCTGACTTGCTGGTACACCCTTGACTTTATACGCCCACTTCCGGATTGCTTTGATAGCAGTTTCAACGGCTTCGGCTCCAGAATTCATGGGCAGGACTTTAGGTAATCCAGAAATTTTACAAAGCTTTTCGTAAAATAATCCTAATTGATCGTTACGAAAAGCCCTTGAAGTCAGGGTGACTTTGGTAGCTTGTTCAAGCATCGCTTGGAGAATTTTGGGATGACAATGACCCTGATTTAATGCCGAATAAGCAGAAAGAAAATCCAGGTATTTTTTGCCTTCTATATCCCATACCCAAACTCCTTTTCCTTGAGTGATGACTACATCTAAAGGATGGTAATTGTCAGCCCCATACTTCTGTTCTAGTTCGATATAATCTTGGTTATTCATAGTATTAAAGTCAGAAATTACAGAATTTAAGCTTGTTCTATATGAATCCGATTTGAATTCAAAAAAATCAAAATGATACCAAGAGCTTCGGACGGTACCGTACTCTCTTCTAACACACCCTACGTATATTTCACCAATTAAATAGGAATCCTATATGCATCTTTTATCCTCAATGTCTTGAAAATGAAAACTTTGTCATGTTCATAATATAAATGTGTTTTAGCACATCTTTAGCAAAAAAAGCAACTTAGATATTTTTAAGACTGTAAGTATTAATAATAAAATTAAAATAATTTAGTAAGTTATAATCCTTTCTGATAATATTTTTACATCAGATTATTCTTGTTAAGCGTGAATAAGATGTCAAGTCGCTATCTCCCTACTCGTAATTGATAATGACGCTCGTGCCTCGTTCGCGCTACTCGTCTCCCCTTGAGAGAAGAGCGCTGACGCCGGAGTACCGGCTAACGCAACGCTTACGAAGATCGCTAACGTAATTCGTAATTATTACGAGCCAAAATGCGGTGTTGCTGTGCCTCCCGCATAAAAGCGCGTACCCATGCATAAATGCATTCGTATAAATAATGAAAAAGAATGTTTTTTTCCAGTAATGAATTAATTTGCTCTGTACCCTTAATTTATTAATTACGAATTACGAATTACGAATTACGGATTATTCTGTCACTGAGCAAGAGACGAAATCTTCAAGGTAAAAGTCTTGAGTCAAACATATATTACTTGTTCTAAAATTAGTTGAATCAAACAGAGTCAAATTATGAAGAGTTGAAAACTGTGAAAGTAAAAAACTTACTCTCGTCTATCCTTGTAGCCATTACTTCCCTTGCTGTAGCTATACCTGCATTGGCTCTAACCGGAACCATCAACAGGAAAGTCATTAATATTCATTCTGGTCCAGGCAGGAAATACAGTGTGGTTCGTTCGCTCCATCAAGGAGATAAGGTGAAGATTACTGGTCAGCATAGTAGCGGTAATAATAGCTGGTTTCTGATCGTTGGGCAAAGAGGTGGCGAAGGCTGGATTCCACGCTACTCTGTTACCCTAGACAGTGAAAACAGTGGTTCTTCAGCACAAGAGAAAAAAATATTACAACTTAGGTCATCAGCAAGGTAAGGCAGATTTCAGGAATGCTAAAAGGTACGATCCGACACTGGGGGTTTTTAAATTTATTAGTAATAACGGTTTTCGGGTAGTTGCTTCTCAGGATAGTACCCCTGTTTATCAGAATGGACGGCTTGATCGACATCGTTATGTCTACCAGATTCGGAATAGGAGGGGGAGAGTGAGTAAGGTAGCTTGAAGGAGTGGAATGTACGTCGTGATTCTACTCGACTCATCTTCCCCTAAAGAAGTTAATTTGATTTGACGGTCTTGCAGATTAATCTGCTTTTTAGAGTGAGCAGTACCTAAAATACTGCTCATTTGCTAGAACAAAATTTTCAACAGATACTAGTTGGTAGATCGCTTTTAATGAAGATATTGGCAATTAAATAAGTATTTTTTACTACACAAAATAGCATTAAAATGTTATTTTATAAAAAGATAAATAATTTATGATATTTTTAATCTTTTCATAATTAGTAAAGAAAATATGAACAAAATTAGTTAGATAAATTTATTAATGATAATATTTTTTTATCCCTAATTAATTATTGTTAATTGTGAATAATATATCACTGAGCAAGCGTTGCTTAGCAGAATTCATGGGAACTTTTTGGCTAGTTTTTGGTGGTTGTGGTAGTGCGGTGTTAGCGGCAACGTATACAACAAATGCAGCAAAAATTGCTAAGAATACACTGTTTCCTTTGGGGATCGGATTAGTTGGTGTTTCCTTGGTATTTGGTCTGACAGTATTGACGATGGCTTATGCGATCGGTCACATTTCAGGCTGTCACCTTAATCCAGCAGTTTCCATTGGTCTTTGGGCAGCAAAGCGTTTTCCAAGTTCTGAACTTGCTGTATACATAGGTTCTCAGGTATTTGGAGCAATACTAGGCGCAGGTATTGTTTACTTGATCGCCACTGGAAAGCCAGGATTTACACTCAGCGGTGCAAATCCTCTAGCAACTAACGGATTTGGACCCGATCATTCTCCAAGTGGCTATTCCTTGTTTGCTTGTTTCATTGCTGAGTTAGTTCTCAGCTTCATGTTTTTAATCATTATCCTGGGTGCTACCGATCACCGTGCGCCGATAGGTTTTGCTCCCGTTGCGATCGGTCTAGGTTTAACAGTGATTCACTTGATTAGCATCCCCGTTACTAATACATCAGTGAATCCTGCCCGTAGCCTCGGTCCAGCAATTTTCGTTGGTGGTTGGGCAATTCAGCAGTTATGGCTTTTCTGGGTAGCACCAATCCTGGGAGCCTTATTGGCAGGAATGCTTTATTATCAAGTATTGGAGGCACCACAACCGGAAAGGCATTTCACAGAAATTGAAAGATAGGGAATTGGGAATGTCATGACTTCGCATAATTTTATCCTAATTTATTGCTCAACTTACGCAGTCTCAAACAAAGCCCGATTATTGCGGACAAAATCACGGAACATCGTTGGTTTTTCTCCGATAATTTGCGGTATGTTGTTGTAGATATCAGCAAAGTCAGGAAGTTTTCCAGCCTGAAGCAGTTCCATCTGGCGGACGATGCACTCAAAATAGGCAGTCTCCATTGCTTGCCCAATGGGCAGCTTTCGCATATCCGAGGCAGGTAGCGGTTCGTAGACGATAGGTTTGCCGAGTTCTTCCGAGAGGATTTGCGCGCCTTCAGTCATGGTAAGTGCTTCCACACTCAGGAAAGATCGCCCTCCTGCATGCTTTTGGGGGTCACGCAGCGCCGCTGCAGCAACACGAGCAAGGTCAAAACAGTCCACTAATCCCACACGTTCGTGACCAAAGAACATGTGAAGTTTGCCATCCTGCACTGCGCCGAAGAAGTTTTGCATGAAGGCGTTAGGGTGCAGGTGAGTCCAAGCAATGCCGCTTGCTTCGATATAGGTTTCCACAAGTTGATGCCAGATGTAATGGCGAATCAGTTTCGTTTGCGGACGACCAGGTTGGTGAAAGGTGCCAACGTGGACGATATATTCAACGCCTGCGTCTTTGGCAGCATCAGTTAGGTTTTTGCCCTGGCTAAGCATATCCACGGTGTAGCCAGTAATCATAAATAGGCGCTGTACACCTACCTTGCAGTGCTTTTTCGTAGGTCGAGAGGTCATCAAGGTCAAGATGCACAGTCGCGATGCCGCGTTTTGCGAAGGTTTCAGCTTGCTCAGGTTTACGAACTGCAACGCGGATCTCAAGGTTGTCTGGACCACGGTCTTGTTCTAGCAAGTTGACGAGATGAGAACCTGTTGTGCCGGTGGCACCAATAATCAAAGCAACAGGATTGGAAGTACTCATTTAGCAAACAATTCCGCGATTCCTGTGTAAGGAGCTAGAGGAATAACTTCGCATTCCAACAACCCAGCTTGTACCATTGGTAACTGCGTTACTGCGCCATTCACTGCTTCTAAATTGGGTGCTTCAAATAGCAGCACTGCGCCACTGTTGTCGGCAAAGTAGTGTACAGTGCGAACTAAATCCGCTGCGTAGTATTCCCAAACTTTTGCGGCTTCAGGTTTTACTAGAGGTAAAACCTTCTCAATTGCAGTGCCTGCAATTACACGGGCGATGACCAAAACTTGCATAAAAACCTCTTCTTTGTTTAAAAAATTTTGGGGTAGGGCTTGTGCGTATGTGAAGAGAAAAGTTCTCCTCAAATAATCTCGACAACCTGATTGCCGATCGCCCGTCCACTTTCCACCGCTTCATGAGCTGTGGCAATCTCAGATAAAGGAAAGCGCTGAGCAATAACGTGATTTAAGATACCAGCTTTTAGGCAAGTTGTAATATCCTCTGCGGCTGCTTGATGAGCAGCGAGCGGCATAACATAGACCAACACGTAATGAACCGTAATGTTTTTGTAGACCAACTGGTAAAAGGGTATCTGCGGTTGAACGTTAGAATCAGAGGCATAAGTGGCAATAACTCCATTGCGCTTCAGCACTGCCAAGTTCGTCTCAAGATTGCTGGCAAAGTCAACCTCAACCACGCGATCAACGCCTTCTTTACTTGTAATCTCTTTAACACGAGCCGCCACATCTTCTGTTTTGTAGTTGATGATGTAATCTGCTCCCGCAGCACGGGCGATTTCTGCTTTTTCAGGTGAACTCACCGTAGCGATCGCCCTTGCACCACCCCACTTTGCCAACTGAATCGCGTAATTTCCCACCGCACCAGCACCGCCAGTGACTAAAATTGTCTGTCCAGTCACAGCGCCATCCTGGAAAACACTGTAGTGAGCAGTCATCGCCGGCACACCTAAACAAGCGCCTGCCGCAAATTCTGTGTTGTCGGGCAAGAAAACAGCATTGTCACTAGCCACGACAACATATTCCGCCGCCGTCCCAAACGGGCGACTCAGGGTAGCTTCATAAATCCACACCCGTTCCCCAACCAGTGAGGGGGATACGCCTTCTCCGACTGCTTCGATTACCCCCGCTCCATCGTTGTGGGGAATCACTCGTGGATGCCGCATTTTCAGTCCACCCCAGCCACTCCGCTGCTTGACATCGGATGGGTTGACACCACTCGCGTGAACTTTCACCCGTACTTCGCCGGGACCAACTTCAGGGATATCGACGAAGCCCACGGTGAGAACGTCTTTGGCGTTACCAAGTTTTTCATACCAAGCTGCACGCATTGTTGTTGTTACCTTCTAAACAAACTTAGGATCGTGAAATTTTGTAGGGTGTGTTAGGCATAGCCGTAACGCACCATTTTATAAACTCTCGGTACGTTACGCCGATCGCTTAC
>CAZZYE010000484.1:0-6192 GCA_964658145.1 uncultured Stigonema sp. | reverse complement strand
TAATTATTTTTCAGACGGGGATTTAAAACCCGACTGAAAAATGATCGCGTGTCTCCATCTGGCTATTCATATGATGGTCAATTTGTATAGTGCGTTCATACATGGAATCAGCAACGCTAAAAAACGAGGGAACAATATGCAAGTTTTAGATTAATGCTAAAGTTAACATAAGAAGAGTTACTAGAACTGTAACAAGGCAGACAATCTACCAATTAAATTGGTAAAAACAGGGAATCCGAATGAAAAACCAAGTGTTTGAGTAGCTTTTGAGTACTAAATGAATCAATCAAAAAAAAGCTAAGATTGCCCTCAAACAATTGATAGGCTTAGAGTTTGTTTGAGTACAAAAATACTTATCCCCTCCTTCTTAAATACTAGTACCCCAACCTAAAAATACTAGTACCCCTATCCTCCAACAATTTTGGTAATTTTTATAATGCCCTAAAAGAACAGGGTTTCGGGCTTTGAGTACAAGCTTAATCAATCCAATAAATTCTATTCGGGTCACACTATAATACCCCCGTTGGAACTGCTGATATAAAACTTATATCGCCAAACACAAGATCGCGAAATACGCTCATGTTAAAAATGCTCGCATCGCCTATCTAATTTGCCAACCTATCCGTGATGTTTCTGTTCTCATTGATGACCCTGGCGCTTGCCATAGCTTTTGTTCGTATAGCAAGTAAATATGGCGGAATTATACAGTTGGTTGCGGGATTGATTGCTTTGTTTTTTGTGGGTTTAAGTCTCGCTTCTTCACTTATACCCATCGAAATACTGATGGCGATCGCTTTCCTCATTACTGCAAAAAGAAGCCGCATCTTGAATCAAAACAACTGCTCTCAATAATTGCTAACTGTTACGAATGCCATTAGCTATTAGCAACCTACGAATTAATTAACAATTCTATGTTCTTTCACCCAACTATTTTTGCTGTAGAGCGATCGCCTCCCTTTGACACGAAGTGCCAAAGCTAAAGTGCGACGTTCTACATCCGGTCACAACTGTAACCCAAGTGTGACGCCTCACGATCACAGACCCACATCAAACAATTGCAGGATAACTCATCATGTCCGACGAAAAAATTAGACAGATAGCTTTCTACGGTAAAGGCGGTATTGGTAAATCCACCACCTCCCAAAACACTCTGGCTGCAATGGCAGAAGTGGGTCAGCGGATTCTGATTGTAGGATGCGACCCCAAAGCTGACTCTACCCGTTTGATTTTGCACTGTAAAGCTCAAACCACCGTGCTGCACTTAGCTGCTGAACGCGGCGCTGTAGAAGACATAGAACTCGAAGAAGTGTTGATCACTGGCTTCCGGGGCATCAGATGCGTAGAATCTGGTGGTCCCGAACCTGGTGTTGGTTGCGCTGGTCGCGGTATCATCACCGCCATCAACTTCTTGGAAGAAAACGGTGCTTACCAAGACGTAGACTTTATCAGCTACGACGTGTTAGGTGACGTTGTGTGTGGTGGTTTCGCTATGCCCATCCGTGAAGGTAAAGCACAAGAAATTTACATCGTCACCTCTGGTGAAATGATGGCGATGTTCGCTGCTAACAACATCGCTCGTGGTGTGCTCAAGTACGCTCACACTGGTGGTGTGCGCTTGGGTGGTCTGATTTGTAACAGCCGGAAAACTGACCGGGAAGAAGAACTGATTAGCACACTAGCAGCCCGATTAAGCACTCAGATGATTCACTTTGTCCCTCGTGACAACATCGTGCAACACGCAGAATTGCGCCGGATGACCGTGAACGAGTATGCACCAGACAGCAACCAAGCTAACGAATACCGCATATTAGGCGAGAAGATTGTCAAAAATAATTTTCTTGCCGTTCCCACACCCATTGAGATGGACGAGCTGGAAGAATTACTGATTGAGTTTGGTATCCTTGAAAGCGAGGAAAATGCCGCTAAACTGGCTGGAACAGCCAACGCTCAAGCAGAATCTGAGAAAAAGCTTGAAGATGCTCAAGGCGAAGCCCTAGAAGCGCTGAAAAAAGGAAACGTAGAAGTAGTTGCTGCTAGCCAGAATAAGTAGGGGCGAGCGTTCGTGTGCCCCTACTGTTGTGACTGCATTGGAAGCTTAAGCGGATCACGACAAAGTAAGCAACTTGGTGGACGCCCTCAGCCCACCTGACCCCAATCCTTGAGCAAATATGGAGGTGTAGATATGGCTAATGCATAGATGTTTACGTGTGTCATAAGTTTCCCGTATCAACATTAATCTGTCAATGTTTGCGCGGCAACTTACAGTTTTGTTTTCTGCTTTTATTGGTTGGTTTTTTATGTTTTAGGGAATGGTTCATCCTCTGAACTCATTCCCTTTTATCCCATGGTTTGGGCGCACAGTACCCAGATGAAAATCTCTTGACCACGGACGTATGGGTATGGGCGGGGGGACCCCGCCCCTACGAGAGGACCCTGTTTCAAGACACTTAACAATTTCTACCTATTGTTACAACAAAAATGAAAACAAACGATGTGGTAAGTGAGCCAAAAGGCGATCGCAATCAACACTCGCACGCAGAAAAGAAAGACAACCCAGGCACACAATTACCCCAACCTGGAATAGCTCAAGGGGGTTGTGCCTTTGATAGTGCAATGATTACCCTAGTACCAATCACCGATGCGGCTCATGTAGTCCACGGACCAAGTGGCTGTGCTACCAGTGCTTGGGGAAATAGCAGCAGTCTCTCCTCCGGTTCGATGGTGCACAAGTTACGCTTTACCAGTGACGTAGATGAGAACGATATCATTTTCGGTGGAGCAAAAAAGCTGTATAAAGGCATTCTGGAATTAGAAAGACGCTACAAACCAGCAGCGGTATTTGTCTACTCCACCTGCATCACTGCCCTAATTGGTGACGACATAGAAGGAGTATGCAGAGATGCTACCGAGCAAACAGGAATACCCATTATACCCGTAATCGCTCCGGGATTTGTTGGTAACGAAAGTCAGGGCAACCGCGTTGCTGGTGAAGCTTTGCTTTCACACGTCATCGGCAAAGCCGAACCAGAATTTACCACCCCTTATGATATTAACCTGATTGGTGAGTATAATATTGCGGGTGCAATGTGGAATGTTCTGCCGCTATTGGAGAAATTAGGTATCCGAATCCTGTCAAAAATTACAGGTGATGCTCGCTACAAGGAAATCTGTTATGCCCACCGTGCCAAACTCAACGTGCTGATCTGTTCCAAAGCACTGCGAGGAATGGCAAAAAAGATGGAGAAGCGCTTTAGCATTCCCTACATTGAAGAGTCTTTCTATGGCGTAGAAGACATGAACCTTTGCCTGCGGAATATTGCCGCGAAATTGGGCGACGCCGATTTACAAGAACGTACAGAAAAGTTGATTGCGGAAGAAACTACCGCAATATATGAGAAACTCGCTCCCTACCGCGCCCAACTTCAAGGCAAGCGCGTTCTTATTTATACTGGAGATTTGAAGAGTTGGTCGATGATCTCGGCGGCGAAGAACATGGGGATGGAAGTGATCGCTATCAGCATTGCAAGTACTGACGAGGATAAAGCAAGAATAAAAAGGTTACTCTCCCAGGATGGCATTATTCTGGAACAAGACAGTCCCACGGAAATCCTACGCCTAATTAACGAAAATAAAGCTGATATATTGATTGGTGGTAGTCGCTATCAAGAAACCGCCCTGAGAGCAAGGATTCCTTTCCTCGACCTGAACCTGGATCGCCGCCATCCCTATTCCGGTTATGCAGGGGTTTTAGAAGTCGCACAAGAATTGTATGCAACTCTCACAAGCCCTATATGGGAGCAAGTACGCAAGCCTATCCCGTGGAAAAAAGCAGGGGGAGTATAAAAATTAAAAATGCAAAATTTTTAATTGATTTGTCCCCCACTCTAAAAAAAGAGGAGAACTCATGGCAATTTTGAGCGTTACGAACACATCAGTTGCAGTTAATCCCCTTAAGCAAAGCCAAGTTGTGGGTGCAACCTTAGCTTTTTTGGGATTGAAGGGGATGATGCCTTTATTACACGGTTCTCTAGGCTGTGCAACATTCGCTAGAGTCGCTTTGGTAGAGCATTTTCGGGAAGCGATTCCCCTTGCCACTACAGCCATGACAGAAGTTGCAACTATCTTCGGTGGCGCGGAGAATATTGAACAGGCAATTCTGACGTTGGTGCAAAGATATCAGCCAGAAATGATTGGTCTGATGACCACTGGACTGACAGAAACCAGAGGGGATGATATGGGGCTTTTTCTGAAGGAAATTCGATCGAATCACCCAGAACTGGATTACTTACCGATTGTGTTAGTCTCTACACCAGATTTTAAAGGTACGTTGCAGGATGGGTTTGCCGCAGCAGTGGAGAGAATTGTTAAGGAAATTCCACGCCAAAGTGACACGCAAGACGCCAGACAAATTACAATTTTGGCGGGTTCTGCCTTTACGCCAGGTGATGTACAAGAAATCAAAGAGATTGTCACCGCTTTTGGACTGAAGCCCATCTTCGTGCCTGACCTCTCTGTTTTACTAGATGGTCACGAATATGATTCCTACTCTGCTTGCACAGCCAGTGGTACGACTCTGACCGAACTGCGCTCAATTGGCAGTTCTGGGTTCACTTTGGCACTAGGCGAAAGTATGCGGGGCGCAGCGCAGATCGTGGAAACGCAGTTCGGTATACCCTACGAGGTGTTTGGTGAACTGACGGGACTAGAAGCAGTGGATAAGTTCCTGCAAGCATTGGCGGAGATCAGTGGTACTAGCGTACCTGAAAAATACGAACGCCAACGCCGTCGGTTGCAAGATGTTATGCTGAATAATCACATTTACTTCGGTTGCAAGCGAGTCTCTTTAGCACTGGAACCAGACTTACTTTGGTCAACAGTTTATTTCCTGCAATCGATGGGAGTTCAGATTCACGCCGCCGTCACAACAACACGTTCTCCTGTGTTGGAAAAACTTCCCGTTACAAGCGTCACTATTGGGGATTTAGAAGATTTTGAGTTAATGGCAGTCGGGTCTGACTTACTGATTTCCAACTCCCACGCAGTTGCGATCGCCAATCGGCTAGGAATCCCTCTCTATCGTCAAGGGATTCCCATTTTTGACCACTTAGGGCATAGTCAGTTCACCAAAGTTGGCTACAGAGGTACTACACAGCTTTTATTTGACATTGGCAACCTGTTTTTACTTTATGAGAAAGCAATAGTCGAGCATGACAGCCAAAAGGTGGTAAGTTAGGTTTGAGAATTCAAAAAAGCCCTCGGTTTGTGGAAACCGGGGGCTTAAGATTAATTGCCAACGAGTAACTTTAACTTTTTTTAAGGTTGATAACTGCAAGCGATTGTGATCGACGGCTAAACAGGGCAATGGAGGATTTGGCACTTCTTGGCAGAATATTTGGGATGGATGGCGATCGCTCAAGTCGTATGTCATGGATAATTAAGGTATTACCTATAGACTCTCCAGCCGCTAGAATCAGTCCGATCAAACCTCATTGAAGTTGGTTCGGCGAGATCTATTGGTTCTGGTTCTATTTACATAATAAATGCTAATATAATAAACTAATTTAGTATATGTAACATTTACTGGCAGCTAATGGAAACGGCAAGAAATAACTCACTAGATATACACCACATTAGCCCTAAAGTAAAAGAGCTAATTAAGCAATATGCTACTGTAAATAACTGTACGCAGGCTGAAATGCTAGATCGGATTATTTTGGAGTGGAACGCCCAACAAAGCGAGAGCGAACGACCGTCAGGAGACGAAGATGAATAGCTTTTTTGTACAAGCCCTTGGCGTAGATAGAATTGAGTTAAACTAAGCCGCCCCTTCACCAAGGCAAGTTAGCTTAACTAAATTCCTGCTATGTTTAAAATAATTGCTCACTTCAAATATCCGCCTTTCATTACTACTCAATTTGACAGTATGATCGCCTTCGGTTTGTAGGGCTTGTTGCCAGCATTAAACTTGGTCGTTGGTATACGTAGACGTTTCGCGGCGCATGTCTAAGAAATCGCACTCAGTTCTAGACTAGGGTGCGATGCCTTCTCTGCGAGAGGCTTCGCCAACGGCGGTAAACTACGCGCTTCTTGGCGGTGACAGAGAATTGCTATACTTGTGCTTTAGCCAATGGGCTACAAATCCCTCTCTATCGTCAAGGGATTCCCATTTTTGACCACTTAGGGCATAGTCAG
>CAZZYE010000483.1:0-6219 GCA_964658145.1 uncultured Stigonema sp. | reverse complement strand
GTCAAAAGTCAAAAGTCAAAAGTATTATATATCAAGGCTTTTACCTGTTTGTAATGGTTGCTTTATTTCCGCCGCGCTGTACTAGGGGCTAGGCTTCGGGTGTAAGGTTCGGCAATGCGACCGCCATCTTCAATTAGTAAAATTTTCATACTGCTGCCATAATGGTTGATAAAATTTTAAACCAGATTTCTCGACTGACTTTACTGCTGCTAGGTTTGTGGCTGTTTTTTGATTTAGCCTCGCACTTAATAGCAGAAATTCTATGGTTTGATGAAGTTGGATATTTACCAGAATTTTTGTTGCGGTTAAAAACGCAGCTGGGATTGTGGGCGATCGCCTTGTGTACTTCAGCAGGTTTTTTACTTGGCAATTTGGCTTTAGCCTCTAGGTTGAAGAACCTTACCCCTAACCCCTCTTTGCAAGCCCAGAGGGGAAGAATGGATCTGGGTTATGCCCACGGACGGAAGGGCGGGGGGACCCCGCCCCTACTGGGGTTGCGGTTTTTGCTACCAGTGGTGTTAGGACTGAGTGTGCTGGCGGGGTTGATACTGATTTACTATGGTCAGAAAGCTTTGAACTTTTGGCATCTGAATATCAAATTGCCTAGCACATCCTTGCATCTCGCGCCCTGGTTTCAGCAGGTGTTCAAGTCAGTGCATTTCCAGCAGCTTCCCATCCCAATTTTACAGTTGAGTTTGCTGGTAGGGTTGACTATAGCAATTTTCATTAATCCTCAGTTTTCCTTAAGTGCGATCGCACTACTCATAAGTTTGCTTTTAAGTTTCCTGCTATCAGGAAACTGGGTCATGGTTTTACAGTATTTCCATGCCACTAGTTTTAACCGCACAGAGCCACTATTTAATCAGGATATTAGCTTTTATGTCTTCTCCCTGCCGATATGGGAAATGTTGGAATTTTGGTTACTCGGACTATTTATCTACAGCATAGTAGCTGTGGCATTAATTTATCTGCTAGCAGCAGATAGTCTGAGTGAGGGTTTCTTTGCGGGGTTTTCTATACCTCAGCGAGTTCACTTACACATTTTAGCTAGCTTACTGATGCTGGCGATCGCCCTGCATTATTGGATTGCACGCTACCAACTTTTGTATTCCACCGACGGGGTAAATTATGGTGCTAGCTACACCGCAGCCAATGTGCAGTTGCCAATCTACACCAGCTTAAATCTTTTGGCAGTGGCGATCGCAATTTACCTGCTATTGCGGATAATTATTTTATCCCAGGCGGTCAAAGCAACTTCTAAACTAGTTTCCTATCCACGTCATCTAGTTTACGTGTTGGGATTATATTTAGCAGTGGCAGTGGTTGGTGGCGAAATCTTGCCAATAGCGGTACAACGCCTGATTGTACAACCAAACGAGCTGGTCCGCGAACGCCCCTATATCGAGCGTACCATCAGCCTGACGCGACAAGCATTTAATTTAAACCAGATCGAGGCGCAGACCTTTGATCCCCAAGGTCAGCTAACTGCATCTGACTTGCAAGCAAACAACTTGACAATCCGCAATATCCGTTTGTGGGATAAACGACCCCTACTAGAAACCAATCGCCAGCTGCAACAAATCCGACCTTACTACAAGTTTTCTGATGCTGACATTGACCGCTACACCCTAAAGAACGAGGGGGAGAGTGAAAAGCAACAAACTATCATAGCTGCAAGAGAGCTAGATTATACAGCGGTTCCTGGGCAAGCTAAAACTTGGGTGAACGAACATCTTATATATACTCACGGATACGGCTTTACACTTAGTCCGGTGAATACTGTAGGTCCTGGTGGATTACCTGATTACTATGTTAAGAATATTGGCGTTGATGGCATTGGTAAAGAAGGCACTTTGCAGATATCGAATGCAGCAATTGGGGCAAGTATTCCCATTGGTCAACCCCGAATTTATTATGGCAAAATCACTAACACATATGTGATGACTGGGACAAAAACGCAAGAATTGGACTATCCCAGCGGCAATGAAAATGTCTATAACGTTTACGATGGACGTGGTGGAATTACGATTGGTGCTACGTGGCGACGCTTGCTGTTTGCCCAATATCTCAAAGATTGGCAGATGCTGCTGACACGGGATTTTACACCACAAACGAAGTTGCTCTTTCGGCGCAATATTGTAGAACGGGTGCGGGTGCTGGCTCCTTTTTTACGCTACGACAGTGAACCTTATTTAGTGGTTACAGATGCGTCCGTAAGCAATATCAAAGGGGAAAAAACTTATCTTTACTGGATTGTTGATGCTTACACCACCAGCGATCGCTACCCCTATTCCGATCCAGGAAAAAATCAATTTAACTACATCCGCAATTCTGTGAAAGTTGTCATTGATGCTTACAATGGCGATGTTAATTTCTACATTGCTGACCCTCAAGACCCAATCATCACTACGACTAAAGCAATTTTCCCCAACCTGCTAAAACCGCTCGCATCAATGCCATCTGCGCTTAAAAGCCATATCCGGTATCCACAGGATTTATTCAAGATTCAATCTGAGCGATTGCTTACTTATCATATGACCGATCCGCAGGTATTTTATAACCGAGAAGACTTGTGGCAAGTCCCCAACGAGATTTATGGTAGCGAATCGCAGCAGGTAGAGCCTTACTACTTGATTATGAAACTGCCAAAAGCACAGTCAGAAGAATTCATTCTACTGCTGCCTTTTACGCCTACACAACGCACTAATTTAATTGCTTGGTTAGCGGCGCGTTCAGACGGGCAAGAATCGGGCAAATTGTTGCTATATAATTTTCCTAAGCAGCAGTTGGTTTATGGAACCGAACAAATCGAAGCTTTAATTAACCAAGATCCAGTGATTTCCCAGCAAATTTCTCTGTGGAACCGCCAAGGTTCAAAGGCAATTCAAGGAAATCTATTGGTAATTCCCATTGAGCGCTCCCTCCTCTACGTCGAACCACTATATTTAGAAGCGGAAAAAAACAGTTTGCCAACGTTAGTTAGGGTAATTGTCACCTACAATAACCGGATTGTGATGGCAGAAAGTTTGGAGCAAGCACTTTCTGCTATCTTCCAACCAAAGAAACCAACTACACCTGCGATCGTGCGTCCACTAGAGTAAAATTTCACACATTTGCCGTCAGACTAAATCTAGTCAAACTCACGCGCAAAACAATATTTTTCTGATCTTGTAGTTTGAAGCGGAAAGTAGGGGCAGGGTACCCCCATTGGTGTCAACTTAAGCTGTAACCCTTGAAAATGCCTCTAGTTACTAGGCAGAGCCTAGTAACTCTGTTCTTGGAGGCTCTGCCTCCAATTTTAAGAGTCGGCAGAGCCGACTGTAATGCATTCCCACGCAGAGCGTGGGAACGAGAAAGGTCTGGAACGAGCGTTTAGTAAGGGGTTTGTCCTTAAGTTGACACCAATGAGTACCCTCGCCCATTTTAAGTTTAATCGTAACCACCTACCTTATCTGTCATAAGATTAGATATACTTCTAATTAGATGCTAATCTAATTAGAAATTCCTTATGCAAAAACAGCAACTTCACACCTTGCTGCTCTTTTTCAAGGCTTTAGCAAACGAAAGCCGATTAAAGATTGTCGGTATTTTGGCTAACCAAGAGTGCAGCGTCGAAGAATTAGCAACACTACTGCAACTCAAGGAACCAACGATATCTCATCATTTGGCGAAACTGAAAGAACTAAACTTGGTGACTATGCGCCCTGAAGGCAATACCCACCTGTATCAGTTAGATAGGGAAGCTTTGCAAATGGTCAGCAAGGAGATATTCACGACTGAAAAAATAGCTTCTTTGGTTGAGGATGTGAATACAGAAGAGTGGGAGAGCAAGGTACTCAAAAACTACATGGAAAATGAGTGCCTAAAAGAGATTCCTGCTAGCCGTAAAAAACGCTTAGTGATTCTCAAATGGTTGGCGAGCAAATTTGAGGAGGGAGTTAACTACCCAGAACGCACAGTAAATGAAATTCTCAAGCAATACCATCCTGACTGCGCAACTCTAAGGCGGGAGTTGATTGGTTACCAGTTAATGCAACGAGAAAATGGAGTTTATTGGCTTCCAACGGAGTAGATTTTTTTTAATTGAACCACTCGCTAACTCGTCGGGAAAAAACATACCTATCTGTTCAAGAAGTTGACTTTTACCACCAGCCCACTTCAAAAACGGTTTTGCTTGCATTGATTTTTATTTTAGTAGAGATATCAGCTAACTCAAATATAGTTCATTTGTACTAAAAAATAATGGCAGTCCACCATATTATAAGCAGAACTTATTAATTTTGCCCTAAAATCCTGATTCGGTGTGGTCAATTCTTTCCCAGATACGCTTCCAAAACTTTCGAGTTGCGCTGAATTTCTTCTGGGGTACCCTCAGCGAGATTTTGCCCTTCCGCAAGCACCCAAACGCGATCGCACAACGACATAATCACATCCATATTATGTTCAATAATCAAAAATGTCATCCCCTCCTGATTCCAACCGGTAATCCGTTCGCAAATCTCATCAATCAGTCTCGGATTTACCCCTGCTGCTGGTTCATCCAACAAAATTAACTTGGGATTAGTCATCAGCGCCCGTCCCATCTCCAGCAACTTACGTTGTCCCCCAGACAAACCTCCGGCATAATCGTGTGCTTTTTGTACCAATCCCACTGACTCTAACAGGAACATCGCCCGTTCTCGTTGTTGTCTTTCTTCTTTGGCTATTTTGTGTTGCTGGAATTGCACCTGCCAAAAATTCTCCCCGGTTTGTTTTTGCGCCGCCAGCAGCATATTTTCCAGCACCGATAACCGCGACAAAGTCTTAGCAACCTGAAAGGTGCGGATCATTCCCTGCTGGGCAATTTGGTAAGGCTGCAAATGCTGAATAGGTTCGCCGTCAAAAACTACTTTGCCGCGTTCGGCGCGGATAAAGTTAGAAAGTAAGTTAAATAAGGTGGTTTTGCCAGCACCGTTAGGACCAATTAACCCAGTAATGCTACCACTTGCAACTTGAATTTCGGCACTATCTACTGCTTTGACGCCACCAAAGCTTTTGCAAAGTCCACTTGCTGCTAGAAGTGGAAATTCAGATGACTGGTTATTTGCCAAGGGTGAGTTCCTCCTTTTTCCCTAAGATACCTTGAGGACGCCAAATCATGAGTACCATTAAAATCAGACCTATGACCATGATGCGAAATGCACCTAAACGTGCTTCATCAAGGGGTACAATTTTAGGCAATAATTCGCGAGTTAGAGCATCGTAAGCAAAGTAAATCACCGCACCTAAGATTGTGCCGATATTATTACCAGAACCACCTAAAATTACCATGATCCAAGAGTCAAAGGTCAGCTGCGGTTGGAAATTATCAGGGTAAATGGCACTGAGTTGCCATGCGAAGAAAGCACCAGCAATACCTGCGATCGCACCACCCAGCATCAGCGATTGTAGTTTGTACCAAAAGACATTTTTTCCTAGTGCCTTGGGAACTTCTTCGTCTTCGCGGATGGCTTTGAGGACTCGACCCCAAGGCGATCGCACTAAAATTTCTAAGCGCCAGAAGACTAAAGCTAATGTAATGAGTGACAATAGCATTAAACCCGCTTTCGGATTATAATTGTAGAGTGCGATCGCCCCAGAAATATAAATTGCTACTGACAGCAGTGCAAACAAAATTCCCACCACTAAGCGAGTCACAAATTCTTGCTTGTGACCTACCTTCTTGTTGTGTGAATCAACAAGCGATGGTTGTGCGGCACGAATCCATCGCCACAATTGCCAGAAAGTTAAGCCAGCCAGCAGTGTCAGTAGCCCAATCATCAAGAGTTTGACGAACAAATTGGGTGTAACAGTAGATAGGGGTATGGTATAACTTTGCACACCAAAAGCCCCAGATGTCCAAGTGTCACCAACAGGTAAATCTTGATTATTCACAACTAGACGAATCAGTTCCCCAACACCAATGGTCACAATCGCCAGGTAATCTTCTCGCAAGCGCAGAGTCGAGAAACCGATAAGCAGTCCCAACAACGCTGCTGCAACTGCCCCAAGCAGCGCCGACACAAGCAGGGGAACGCCCTTGAAGCTTAATAAAACTGTCGTATATGCTCCCAGCGTCATAAAAGCAATATGACCAAAGTTAACTAACCCTGTAAAGCCCCACTGCAAATTCAGTCCTAAACCGAACAGCGCAAAAATTGATGTAGAAATAGCTAGAAAAATTAAGTAGTCAATCATGTT
>CAZZYE010000482.1:0-6254 GCA_964658145.1 uncultured Stigonema sp. | reverse complement strand
CGCTCGACGCGGCTACGCCGCGCCATTGCTTGTGCCAGTTGCGTAAGTCCTGAAATAATGCCGCTTCAAAGACATCCGTCCTGCGGTGATATGGCGACGTACCAGTTTTGGTTCTCAGACTCAAGCAGGGAGTGCTTTTGTTGCTCGTCTATTAACTGTTGTGACTACATTGAAGTCTCAGAAGCGCTCCGGTCTTGGAGTTTATGACCACTGCAATCAGCGCTGCACGGGCTGGTAACCCAGCCCCTTCCTTGCTCCCGATTGTTGCTACTTCTGATGATGAGGGTGAGCAAAATCTCGGGAAGAGCAGCTTAGTACACGTCACCGCACTCATGGGTCGCAAATCAAAATTGTAATTGCCCAAGGGGTACTGGCGAAGCCAATCGCACGAATCGCTAGATTACCAGAATAAGCGCGGAAATTTTGACGCTCGCATGAACGCGCTTATCTCCTGGGTTAGTCTCCTCAAGTCACATCACCCAATTCTGCCAGACCGGATCGACTCTCGCGTGAACACCCCCCTGAACGGTTACATTAGGTTTAACTTTGACTTTTTTTTGCATAACCACCCTGAACCGTATTAACTGATAAGCAGAACCAGTATAGTATTTACAGCAATTTTCAGGTAAATAGACCACAGTCGTAGGGGGGAACGGCCGTTCGCCCCTACAAACGGTGTGGTTCATCTATGTGAAAACTGCTGTAAAGAAAAAGCCCATCGGCACAACGATGAGCAGGGGGGAGAAGATTATATATAAGCTTTGATTTGGTTTTGACTAAATTAGAGAAAGCTGGCAACGGATGAGGTAACGGATGTAACGGATGAGCTATTTGTGAGATTTACAGATTAATTATTCACTACATGCGCTACAGCCGCTACTTCTAGGGGTAATTGGGGTTACCGTTGCCAATCACAGAAATCTTATGTCGGTAAATTAATTCGCCGCCGTACCAGCCAGAAAGTCCCAGAAGCGCGGATACGAGGACTGATACTATGAGTCCCCAAGGCAATATGTGCGACACGGGATCGTTCCACCGTAGTAGGAAGTTGACAATTGTCAGCACCAAGGCAGAAACGTTAAGAATCAAATGCGCCCAACCAGCAGTGCGCTTACGGACTCGTTCTATTCTGAAGAAGTCCAGCAAACCAGTTATGGCTGCTACTACACCTGCTCCCAATCCACCAACTATCAGCCAGTAAGAGGCGCGTGCCCAAAACACATCACTAGTTAACCAGAAGACTCCATCAGTAAGAAGTGCCCCAACAAGAAAAGAGATTGGGAATTGTACCAAAAGGGGATGAATGGGATGCCCTGCGATCGCAACAGTACTAGGCACACCGGGATCGCGAAACTCTCTGCTATCACTTTCTAAAAAGGCTGGAATATTCGGGTATGGTGTTGTCTCTCTGTTTTCAGTTTCCATTTTTAGTTATTAGTTATTAGTTGTTATTTGTTGATTGTTGATTGTTAATTGTTCTACTAACTATTAGCCATTAACAATTAGCCATTAGCAATTAACTAGTAGGAATTTGTTCAACGTAGGCTTCAGATTGCAGTGTTAGTTTGCCTGCTTCTACCTCTAGTTGCTTAACCCGCAGGGTCATTCCTTTTAAATCAAAGTTACTCAAATTCAATATTTTGCTAGTTTCATTTACCAATGCTTTTGTCAGTTCTGGTGAAGTTTCCTCCGCACTATCATACTCAACATTTTCTAGAGAAACTGTTTGTCCGTTAGCGCTAACACTAGGAGTTGCCGAGAAAGCAACTTGGTGGGTTTCATTAGTTTCTTTTAACAGGACAGTTGCCTTCAGTGCTACTTTACCATCACTCAGTAAATGAAATTCTACCTTTTGAGAAACAATTGTCCTTAATTGCCCATTAACATGAATTTTCTGGCTTTGCAATTGTTGGCGGATATATTCAGAATTGAAGGCGCGGTTGATATCGTCTTCGGTTAAAACAACTCTGACACTGGCTTCTGTTGGTTGAGCAAGTTCAATTTTGCCAAAAGCAGCACTCAGAGGATTGATGGCAACACTACTCATCTGCATTTCCAATTCCTCCATGCGGAGGTCTTTTTGCATTACCAATCCTTCGCCTTCGATTGTGACTTCGTCCACCTGTCCTTGAACCAGTTTCAGGGGATCTGTTTTGATGTTAACATCCAAATTTTCTACTTCATCTAACTGGCTAGATAGACCTAATTCTGCTGCTTTATTCAGCGCTTGCTCTCCTAGTCCAGGACTATCCGGCATTCTAACTGATTCTCCTGTTTAACTATCCTGGAGTCAATTTATAAAAATGGTAGGAAAATTTTATCTATCTAATGGTGGAGTAAAGCTTTAACTGTTATCTATCTATCAGTATAAATATCACTATAAAAGTAGTTGGAAGTTTGTCTATTTAACGATATGGTCAAGGTTTTATTGTGATCTATTTCACATAAAAAAGATACAAGAACAAACGAAATATCATTTCTCTACCTCTAGTATTGAATGTTATCGTTCAAAAGAAAGATGGAGGAGTCCTAATTCTTGTGACAACCTGAATATTGACGATAACAAATGTTTGGTTTTCCGAGGAGAACGACAAAATGGTAGCAACTTTAGATGATACTAAGCGCTCTGCTATAGCAGTTAAATTGGCAGATATGAAAGCAATTCAACAGTTGCTCATTGAAAATGAACAACTGTTTTTGAGCCAAATCAGCGATTCAGAAATCAAACAGCGCATCCAAGATTTCCTCAAAGATGACCAGAAAAATCTGGGCGTTCTTGAGACTGTAATTGGTCAGTATGGCATTCAAGCACAGCCAAAACAAACCATTACACAAATGATTGAAACGCTTCAAAAGCTGATGAAAGGCTCTGAATTGACCATATATGAAAAAGTATTTCAGCATGAATTGCTGAAGCATCAGCAAGTGATGAGCGGTTTGACAGTTCACAAAGCAGCTCAGAAAGTTGGTGCAGATGTTATGCTGGCAATCGGACCTTTGAATACCATTAACTTTGAGAACCGCGCTCACCAAGAGCAACTCAAGGGTGTTCTGGAAGTTTTGGGTGTCCGCGAACTGACTGGGCAAGAAGCGGATCAAGGAATTTGGGCACGGGTTCAAGACGCTATGGCAGCCTTCAGCGGCGTAGTTGGTAGTGCTGTAACCCAAACCACTGACAAGCAGGATCTGAATATCCAGGATGTTATCCGCCTGGATCACAACAAGGTAAATACCCTGTTCACCGAACTACTAGCAAGTAACGATCCCCAAAAGATCCAAGAATACTTCGGTCAAATTTACAAAGATTTGAGTGCTCACGCTGAAGCTGAAGAGCAAGTCGTCTACCCCAAAGTACGTCCTTTCTACGGTGAGAAGGATACTCAGGAACTGTTTGACGAACAAGCCGAAATGAAGCGGATGTTAGATGAAATTAAGGCTATCAGCCCTTCTTCCGCTCAATTCAAAGATAAAATCAAACAGTTGATGGATGCTGTTGGCGACCATATTCGTCAAGAAGAAAGCACCATGTTTGCCGCCATTCGCAACAACTTGAACACTCAGCAAACCGAGCAATTAGCTACTGAGTTCAAAGCCGCTAAGACCAAGATTCAAGAAAAAATGGGTGTTGTCAGCAAATAGAAGTAGTTAATAGACTTAGATGGGCGAAATTTCGCCTCATCTAATCTAGAGTTTAATGGCATGCTGGCTTAAATTTACAACTCCCTTCACTATGTGAAGGGAGTTTTTATTTTTAGTCATTAGACAAATGACAAGTTGCTAAATATTTTGTTGCCAATATTTGTAAACACTATATGCCAGGGTCACAACCCCAGTGACAATAGCAGATTCGTTGACTTCAAATTGAGGATGGTGTAACGGGTAATTAACGGCTCTATCTTTGAAGCCTACACCTAAGCGAAACATGGAACCAGGGGCGTGTTCTAAATAAATGGAGAAATCTTCAGCGCCAAGAGAAGGTTCGGGTAAGACTTGGACGCGATCGCTACCCCAAGCTTCTTCTGCGGCTACCTGTATTAACTGAGTTAAGGAATAATCATTTTGTACGCTTGGTACACCCCGGCGATAATTAACTTCATATTTTGCGCCGTAGGAATTGCAAACGCTGGCGACGATTTTTTCAATCCAATTTGGCAAATTGGCACGGGTTTCGGGATGCAGCGATCGCACGGTTCCCAACAACCGAACCTGATCCGCAATCACATTCGGCGCTCTGCCACCATTAATCTGCCCTATACTTAGTACTAGTGGACGTAAGGGATTCTGCGTCCGGCTAATTGCTTGTTGCAGTGTGGTAATAACTTGTGCGGCAATCCAGATTGCATCAACTGCCTCATGAGGACGAGCACCATGCCCGGATTCTCCAATGATGATAATCTCCAATTCATCAGCCGCTGCCGTCAGTGCTCCATAACGCACACCAATTGAACCGCCTGGTATGGAAGGGAAAACATGAACACCTAATATAGCGGAAACATTTTCCATTGCCCCATCTTTCACCATCCAACAAGCACCTTGGGCAATTTCCTCTGCTGACTGAAATAAAAACCGCACCTTACCAGGTAACTCTTCTGCCATTTGTGACAGGATCATTGCCGTTCCTAAGCCCAATGTAGTATGGACATCGTGACCGCAAGCGTGCATTATGCCTTGTGCACGAGAAACGAACTCCAAGCTATTGCGTTCTTGAATTGGCAAAGCATCCATATCAGTACGAACTGCCAAAATACGCTCATCATTGCCAGTGCCTTGTAGTTCTCCGATCACCCCGGTTTTGCCTACTCCCTCCTGCACAGCAATACCACTGGAAGATAATACACCAGCAACGAAGGCAGCTGTTTGGTATTCCTGACCGCTAAGTTCTGGGTGAGAGTGAATGTGACGGCGAATTTCAATCAAGCGGGGCGCTAGTGTTGTTGCTAAGTCTTTAATACGGGTGAGCATCGATTAATAAAACTTTACGCGCTTTTCTTTCAATGATAGATAACTCTTATTAAATACCTGGTAGGCATTTTTACGAAAATACTTGCATTCCTGATGATCAAGCCCTAATAGACATCTCCAGAAATGATGTAGGGGCGAACGGCAGGAGCGCCCCTACCTTCGGTTTTAACGAACGCATAATTAATTTTCGGAGATGTCTAATAGGTATTCGGCAGACCATACATTATCATATTTTGGACTAAGTTATATTTTCTTCAAAGTAGGTACACGGCATTTCCGTGCCCCTACTGACTTTTCTATTGTCCGGAGCAGGTTGTGCCAGGGACCCCGTCTTGTGTGAACTTGTTACACTCCCCAACAATTGGACGCTGTAACGACCACCAATAGGGTTTGTTAGAACTGACGTCACCCGCGGGCATAGTTGTCAACCGGAAGTTCGCTCCCCGGAAATTGGTGATCTGCAATCTAGCACCCTTCAGGTTAGCAGCTTCTAAATTGCTGCCGACGAAATTAGCAAAAGTTAGATCGGCATTTTCCAACACTGCCGCTTTTAGATTCGCACCCGTTAGGGAGGCGCTATTGAGATTTGTACCATTCAACACCGTAGCTTCCAGATTTGCACTTGTGAGGTCTGCATTGGTGAGATTAGCCTGGGATAAATTGGCTTTACTTAAATTCGCACTTCGCAAATTTGCTCCAGTCAGATTAAATCTACTTAAATCAGCACCACTCAAATCACATCGAGTACAGGAACCCGTTGCCTTCAACTGTGCCAAGTCTTGCTGATTGACTGCAAAAGTTTGCTCTGTAAGCCCAAAAAAAACGAACAGGGTAACGGTGGCGGCAATCTTAAGGTTCATATTTTTTACAGATGGGTTAAAAGTTGATTATTTTAGCCAGTATGTACTGCCATCCTTACACATACCACTTCTGTGGCAAACCTCATATATGAATAAATAATAAAATATTTATAAAAAATATATAAACTCTGGTAAAAAGGGTTGGCAAAGTCATAAATAATTTCTACTATAGGAGCATGAAGTCAAGCGCAGTAAGTGCTGACGAATATACTCAGACCCCGTTAAGGGCAAGAGGTTACACGGAGTTGACACTCATGAGATTGCCGAAAACCTACGGGTGATTAGGGTTCAGTCGGTTAGCCTACCTTGTATCGATCTTTGTGGCTTCAGCCCGGAGAGTGTCACCCAAACTTATACAGAAGCTATATAGACAAGGAAACATCAGATCCCCCCTTGCCAACTTAAAAAAGTGGCAGGGGGGATCTTATTTTT
>CAZZYE010000481.1:0-6254 GCA_964658145.1 uncultured Stigonema sp. | reverse complement strand
AGATATCTCAAAGTACTAACCCTGTTCTGGAGTGCTGCTATAGCAGCTGAGTTGGAGTATCGCGTCAACTTCCTGTTAGCGACTCTCAGCAGCTTGGGTAATCTTGCAGGCAGCCTGTTCGGACTATTCTTATTTTACGGTAACGGCTACACTTTCACTGGGTGGTCATGGGAAGCAGCTTTAGTTGTTTTAGGAATTTTTACGCTGCTGCAAGGCTTTTCGGCAACCTTTCTCGCCCCGAACTTGAATCGCATTGTTCGTCATGTGCAGGAAGGTACGCTGGACTTTGTGTTACTCAAACCTATCCGTAGCCAGTTTTGGCTTTCCACCCACATCCTTTCACCTTGGGGATTGCCAGATTTGATCTTTGGTAGCGTGATTATTGGTTACGCAGGTACTCTCCTCGGCTTGAAAATAGGCGACTACCTAATCAGTGCAATTCCCCTATTTTTTGGCTTAGTCATTCTGTATAGTTTGTGGTTTATGCTGGGAGCGACTAGCATTTGGTTTGTCAAAATTTACAACGCCACTGAGGTACTGCGAGGTTTGTTGGAAGCAGGGCGATATCCGATGGTAGCATATCCCACTGCTTACCGCTTTTTCTTCACATTTGTGGTGCCAGTGACTTTTTTAACTACTATACCAGCAGAAGCAATGCTGGGTCGGAGTCAAATCAGCTGGATGATCGGTGCAGGAGTGTTGGCGCTGGCGCTGTTTTTTGTCTCCTCTTGGTTTTGGCGGTTTGCGTTGCGGTTTTATACGAGTGCTTCAAGTTAGAAACACTTTTTGTTCTTGATTTGGGAAAATTAAGATTACAGCAGCTGGATAAACTCATCAACACCAATTCCAACCTGTCGGATGATTGCACGTAAGGTTCCTTTATCTGAGATCTTGCACCTCTACCTGAGTACGCCTTGAACTGAAGTTCAAGGCTAATAGCTTAAGTCAGCTTTAGCTGACTGAAAGACTTACCTAGTCAGCTTTAGCTGACTTAAGCTTTGAGCCAAGAAATAAATTTCTTGGGCGATAAAAATTATGGTGCAAGATCTGAGTTTATCTAATTCTTGATGATTTGGGACAACAACTTCTGCAAATGGTTCATCCCGACGCAAGATAAGATGACTTCCTCTTTGTCGCAACACGTAGAAACCAGCCTTTCCCAGTGCTTTAATGCACTCCTTACCAGAAATTAAGGGCAATTTGCTCATACATCGACTAAAATCGTCTCCAAGTTATCTTTTGGAATGGGGCGCCCTTCTTCTTTTAAGACCTCAATGTATAGTTCAATAGCTTCCTTAATGTTGGCAATAGCTTCTTTTTTCGTCTTTCCTTGGCTGATGCAAGCTGGTAAGCTAGGGCATTCCGCCACCCAATAACCATCTTCTCCTGGATAGATAATCACTTGTCTCATCATCTATTACTCCGATACTTGTCGTGATTATTTTATTCCATTTTGCCATTTTCCTACAGGCAAGCTACGCCGATGGGATTACTGTACATTTATGGGAAGATAGGCAGTATATTCAAGAACGGTATGTGCCTGTTGCGATAGCATAACATGATGAACCGAAACTTTTGGATTATTGCTTTAATTGCTTTTACTAATTCCCTCAGTTTTACGATTTTAATTCCTATAATTTATCTTTATGGCAAGCAATTTGGTCTAAATGATTTCCAAACTAGCTTATTATTTTCAATTTACTCTTTAGCTCAATTTCTAGCAACTCCCATAATTGGTAAACTTTCGGATCGGTTTGGCAGAAAGCCTTTACTGATTATCAGTTTAGGTGGGACTGTAATTGCTAGTTTTATCGCTGGAACTGCTACAACAGCAATTGTTTTCTTTCTAGCTCGATTTATGGATGGAATTACCGGAGGTAATAATTCAGTAGCCCAGGCAATTATTGCAGATGTCACTACTCCGGAAAATCGAGCCAAAGGTTTTGGAATTTTTGGGGCAACTTTTAATTTAGGTTTTGTATTAGGACCAGTTATTAGTTTGCTAGCGCAGCAAATTTCTTTAGGAGCTTCTTTTTTAGTTTCGGGTGTCATTGCTCTATTAGCTCTCTTAATCACGATATTTTTTCTACCTGAAACCCACAAAAAAAAGGCTGCAAAAGGACACAATATTTTTGATTTAGGCTTAGGAAATTTAATCAAAGGTCTTACTATTCCCAAAATAGGGATTCTCTTAATTATCAATTTCTTTATTGGAACGACATTCACTATCTTTACCTATGCCTTTCAACCCTACTTCATTAAAGTGCTAGGTCAAAATAGTAAGTCTTTAACACTGATGTTTTTAGTATTTGGAGTACTTGGGGTACTCATGCAAACGTGGGGAGTCTCGATTCTCACTCGTAAATTTGATCTCATTAGCATTTTGTTTTTAGCTTTATTTATCCGCAGTCTATCATTTACTTTGATGCCAATTTGGCAAAGTGTTGTTTATTTTGTTGGAGTTACTATACTTTTTTCAGTTCTCAATTCTTTAGTTCAACCCATAATCAACACTTTGATTTCTTTAAATACTCAGCCAGAAGACCAAGGAACTGCTATGGGTATTAATTCCTCTTATTTAAGCATTTCCAATGCGATTGGACCTGTAATTGCAGGAATGTTGATTAATCAAGATAATGCCACAACGTATGGTTATCCTTTATATTTAGCTGGAACATTAACTTTTTTAGTATTATTATTAGCAATATTTACTCGCCAAAAATACACATTTAAAGTTAAAACGAAGTAGGGAGATCATAATAATTCATAATTGATAATGACGCTCGTGCCGACGCTCGTTCCTCGCTAACGCTTCGCTAACGTTAACGCTGACGCCGGAGTATCGGCTAACTTACATCTTGCACCACCATCAGAAACCGGGAATATGAGCGAATAGGTAAAGCTGAAACCCTTAATTTTTCGTTTAGAAACCCGGTTTCTCTCTCCTAGTTGAGAATGGTGCAAGATATCGCGTGCGAGTAGCATTGGAACCAAAATGTACGCGCTCCGACTGATTCCTGTGATAACGATAAAATTTCTACCTTCTTCAATGCCTCATTCTCACCGAGAATTCAGGCTTTGAGCGGATTTTTCCTGTGATAAAGATTCTTATCACAGGAATAGGCAACTTTAAAGACGACGGCTGAAACTCTTCTACAGCAATAGTTTCGAGCTTAGCGTACATTCTTGTTCCATTGCTACTCAAGGGCGGAAGACTAATTTATTGGAACATTTCCAGAACTTTGGTGAAGCTGGAATGTACTTCTCTGGGTCATTAGGTTTAGCCTTGGTTACGGTCTACTTTCGCCAGTTAGAAATTGTACTAGCAATTTATTACATAGGAGCAATCATTTATTCTGCTTTAAGCTTTGATGACTCTCCTAGAATGTCTTTCTTTCGGATTGCTTCTATTACCGCTGGAGTAGTTGTAGGGATTCGGGAATTGTTACTACTATTCTGGGTTCCGGTCACTGGCACAATCTTTCTTGTTTTAGCGATCGCACTAATCATGTATCTGGCATATAGACACTTGCAAGTAGCGTTGTCGGGGCAGAAGAGATGAACAATAAAGCACTCTGGCTTGCGAAACATTGGGGATTAGGTATCGGCACATTAATAAGTGTGACTGGCTTAATAATGGCTGCTCCTGGCAATATGCAGTCTTGGGTCATAAGCCAAGGTAACAACAAAATTCCCATCCTTCAAGTCAAATACGATAACATCATAACGACTCGATTTAATGAAGATGTCCCTAGTGGGTATAAACCTATAAAATTTATTCCAGACAACCACGAATTAAAAGGACTAGGAACATCAATGATGATTCTGGGTACATCCTTATTATTTGGTTGTGCCAATGCCCTTAAAAAAGAGTATGAACGGCTAGAAACTGCAAACTGGATGGTCAAACAATCAGAATTTACACTAGCCGATTTGGAATATAGTCAAGGTGTTGAGGTGGATAGATGGGCAATTGAATTGTCAGCACAGCAGCAAATATCGAATATGATTCAGTCGCCAAAAAGTTATTACGAAGAAGACAATGAACAGCCTAAAACCGAACCTGAATTTTCTAGAACTGCTACAGGATTTTTAGCTTCGCCCTTCGTTTATCCCATAGATTTCAAAATGCTGCAACAACTGATTGTTATTTAAATTAGCTAAATCTTTGTTGTTAGCACGGTAGTAGTTGAAGTCAAAATAGGGTGAAAACTCACGCCCTTCTTTTATCCCATAGATTTCAAAGTGGTTCAAGAGTTGAGAGTTATTTAGGTTTGCAAGGTCTGAGTTAAGCAATTTATATTCCTGAAAACCGAAAAGTGGATCAAATGTGCGTCCCTCATTAACACCGTAGTTTTTTAGATGATTAAATAGTTGCTCGTTGTTAAAGCTTTTGAGGTCGCTGTTTTCAGCACGATAGTAGTCTAGGTCAACAACTGGAGAGAAGCTGCGATCTTCTGCAACACCATAATTTTCTAAATGATTTAGCAGTTGGCTGTTATTCATTTGTGCTAAATCAGAATTGCTAGCCTTGTAGAAACTCAAATCAATAAGTGGTGAGAAGCTCAGACCTTGATTTAGACCAGATGTTTGGAAGTTGGATAAGGCTTGGGCATCGTTTAAACCAGCTAAGCTGGGATTGCAGCACGATAGAAATTGGCATCAAATACGTCGTTGATACTTAGAGACATATCACTAAGCCCCTTAATTTAAGTGTTTATACTCTTGATGTTATTATTCTCCCATAAAAGCAAACCATGTTGTCAATGCAGAAAACTGCACCAATATTTTATGCAAGTTGTGGTAATGGGGTTAAGCCAAGATACGTGCTTTCTGTCACACGCTGCAAAGAATTATTACTCTTATTGTTTTTTTGTTTTTTTGTTTTCTTGGTTTCTTATTTTGCCTATAAATGTGCAAGACCTGCTTGGTACTGGTGCATTAAATGTAAACCCCACAGGCATAATTGTGGTGAATAGACCACAGGGGAAGCAGGAAAAGAAGAGCTTCTGGGGAAGCAGCTTTTTGCCATCCATATTGAAAGGTGGAAAGTCTAAAAAGTCATCACCGGGACAAATGAGTTTGCCGTGGAACAAACAGAGGGTGACGGAGAGTACTGAGGTGCGAGATGTAGCAGAAAAATTTATTCAAGCTAACTGCTTTCTTCCCCCGGTGCCAGGTATTGGATTTCTAGAATGCTGATTCTTGCGTGGAAAGGGGCGCTGTAACAAATCTTAATAAAATTCGGAAACGCTTATAGGTTACACTTTACAAGCATCCTCGCGAGAGAAAAAACTACCAGGCTCAACACCCTCCACCCAAAAAGCTAAAACCCCACCCAGCAAAAGGTGCGGTAGGCATAACCGGCAGGTGTCCCCGTGGAGCATCAGTGGTAAATCTTAAGTGTGTAATCGGTATACCTTGTGGGTAAGTACCTCTGTTCACTATCCACCCTACCCTATCGCCAAACTGATTCCAGGCATCAACATCATATTTACGGTCGGGTTTACCGCCGACTTCAAGGTAAATTTTCTTCTGAACGCTGAAGCCAAAACGCCCATTGCTGTATTTTACCCATAATTTGTCTATTGTGCGTAGGTCAGTACAAGGAAAATTCAACAGTTCGTCTTTTGTGATCCGCTCACCATCCTTACGACCCAAAACTTTAAGCATGACCAGAGAGGTTTCATTATCAGCGTCTTTCCATTGTCCTGCTTTTAACAAGTCGAGGAGTTGAGTATAGTCTACACCCTTTTCAGAACTGAGGTCATCTAATGTTGTTCCATAAGCTATCAGTACGAACACAACAACGAAAGCTGCACTTATAACTAAAATTTTTCGCTGCTGAATACTTCGTCTTGCAAGCTGGAATATCCGCTTAAAAAAATTTGTAGTAGTGGTGGTGGGTGCTTTAGATTTACCCCCACTCTCCACTATTGAGGAAAGATTCGCTTGTAACTTCTGGGCTTCTTGTTCATTGCGATTAGAACTTTCATCGTCGTTTCGATTTTTTAATTTTATTTGAGCAATGCCCAATTTCCATATTGAAGGTATTGTACCCTGTAAAAGGTTTTCTAACTGAATGGCAACAATCCCCTCGTCAAAAGCTCTTTGAATAACATCAAGATTATTTATATTGTCGTACCCCAGCCCATCATAAAATCCTTGAGCAAATACAATCGCTGCTCTGTCCTCAATCGGCTGGTTCATGCCAATTACATAATTAATATGTTTGCTAATTGCTTCAGCAGGTT
>CAZZYE010000480.1:0-6264 GCA_964658145.1 uncultured Stigonema sp. | reverse complement strand
GTCGCTGAGGTTAGCGTCGCTGAGGAAGGAATTTGTTATCTCAATGAAAGCCGTGATACTAATACAGTGGCTACAGCCAATCACACGAAGTAGTTGTTCAGGATCAAACGAATTTTCTTTTCCACAGGGATGAAAGACAATTTTATCTCTCAAATTCTCTTGATATTTGGCGTAACGATGCAGTTCCAGAAGTAAAATCATCACATTCAGCCCTGCGTACATATCTACCTGTCGCAGTCCCAGTTGAATTTCTCGCTCTGGTATTTGAGTCTTTAATGCTCGCATCTTTGACTCAGGTTCGGTGATTGCATCAATAAACTCTCCATCACACCAACACTCGTAAAAATTCTCTAAGCGTTCAAACAAGCTTACTGGCTTAAACTCTTCATTATCAGCCAACAATGCCATCAGATAATCCACAATCTCGCCTGTTAAATTGCCATAGCCAAGCAGATCATAAATCTGCCTATTCATTTCATTCGTTGAAGTCGAGTACTCTTCACGCTCACGCTGGCGCTTAGTTTGTTTTATTGTTGTCCAATCCAGGATACTTTCTTTTAAGCGTTCCGCAAATAAAAACTCGCTAAAACTTTTATGACAAAACTCTACAGAACCCTCTTTGTCTCCAGAAGCAGGCTTAATATAAAAGGACGTCAACAAGTTATTGAACAATCTTTTCTCGTCTGTAATTTCAAGCCTAGCTTTCTGAATCAATTCAGCAATTGGATTTTTATTGTCCTTAAGCCGTGATTCTAGCATTGCAACTTTGGCAGATTCATTTCCTGACTGTACAACACACAGGGCTGCTTCAGTCAAGCAGGAGCGTAAATCACATTCATCAAGTCCAGTCAAACGCACATTTTGGTCTTGACGCTGCTTTTCGAGTACCCAACTTACTGACTTATCATAAATAAGGATTTTTGCCTGAATACCCTCAGCTTCAGCAAACATTTGTACATTGAAATCCTGCTCTCTATGCATTCGTGCTAGTAGATACAGAAGTAAGGGTTCTCTGGCTAGGTTGTCTTTAATGTCTGTTGGACAAGAATTTAAAAACTCCTGAAAATCATCTGCTTCCTGCTGTCCTACTTTAACCGCCCATTTTTCTAACCATGTTTGTCGAATAGCATTGTCCATTAGCTGAATTTCGACTCTCTCCAAACTTTTTGTTTGGGTAATGAGACGGTCAATTCCTTGCAGTGCTAAAGGACGACCTGTGACTATAAACCGATGATGACTGCTCTGCTGAAAATGCTCTACCTGCTGCAAAAATTCCTTAATGCCACCACTAGCGCGTCCCTCTAGTAACAGTTCATCAAATCCATCTAGGAGAAACAAAAACCGGGTATTTTTATCTGTCAGCCAGCTTGGATTCTTAACAAAGTCATAGGTTTCTAAATAATTTTCTATTGTTTTAGTGAGACTATTCTCCAATACCGAGAGATGTCTCAATTTAATGACAATGGGTGTAAAAGATGGTTGCAAGTTGCTCCGAGTATGCCAATTTTGCCTAACCCAATCGGCAAACATCCGGCAAAAGACACTCTTTCCTCGCCCTGCATCTGCTTGAATAAACAAGATTTTCTTGTCTTTGTCCTTGTCCTGAAGTGTGTTTTTAGCCCACTGTTCAATCTCAATGGGGGATTTATCTTGAATGCGATCGCCACTTTCATTAAGTAGCTCGACCTTCAAAGGCACATACAAGTCCCGAAATGTAATCTCTTGTTCATCAAAAATTGTTTCATCTGGCTTGGGCTGAATTTCGCTTACCAGGTATTCATTAATACTCCCTAGATTTTGCTTTTGCTGCCATTCAGGGAATTTGGTTTCCCATAACCATCTGAGTGCTTGCTCCCAAGGGCTGTTACCTTTACGTTGTCTTCCTCTGTTGGTTGGTTGTTTAATTGGACAACCAGCCTGTTCCAAAACTTCACAAATTTTCTTCAACTCGTCTTGGAGTTTTTGCGCCCCATCTTCAGGCTTTCTACTCCAGACAATCAATCTTGCCAGGGCAGCATTGTCTTTAACGCCATTCGTCTGATCAAAGCGATTAAGAAACACAGTTCGCGTATCGCCCGTGAAACCGTGCTGTGTTGCCACTGCCTCTAAAAACGACTTCTGCTGTTCTTGAGTATCGGTCGAGGAGTTCACAAGCGTTAGACCAAGCCCATACACTTCTATATAACTCTATTTTTAGGCAATTTTTTCTCTATTTGGCTGCTCCTAAATTTAAAGCCATCAAGACCGTTGTTTTTAGGATGGCTAACATGAAAAAGTTCAAACTCAGCTTTGCCCGACTCTCAATGTACACTGGCTATACTGTAGGGCTAGCAGCAGCATTAATGTTCTTTTGGACGAAAGACCCGCAGGATCTGAAAATAGTACCTTTGGTGAAGCTTTTTGTTGACACTGCTCAGGTCAGTGCCAAAATCGAGAACAGCAAGAAAGATAAATAAGGGATAAACAAGCCGGCGTTCGGGGAATTAACGAGAACATAATTTCCCTCTACTACCGCTTGTAGGTGTGATAAATTGAGGCGATCGCTGACTCCAAATGATTGACCACTTTCTCTAACCCTGGCTGCTCATTCGACCAGTCAGGTGGCGATCGCATTATTTACTGCCACTTCCCCAATTTCCGAATTTCGACGACCCATGCCAGCAATATCACAACACACCATCACCAGTTCACCAGAGGCGACACGGCGGCGTTCTTTCTGAAGGAATTCGTTCCCCAAAGCTTCAGCCCCGGCGCGATTGTAGCAACCGAAATTGGAGTTGGTGTAAGCTAGTTCTAATTTTTGTTGAAGGTCAGCACTATGCTGTTTCAACTGCTCCCATTCATACACGGTTAACTCATCGAATGGCTTGTCTAAGAGCTTCTCTAAATCGGTTTTTTCTTCGCGCTGACCAACGATGAATAATGAGGCTGATGCCGCTGTATTGCATCGTGGGCGCAATAAGCTATGAGTGGGCTGGGCTACCCATTTGTTGTCTGCGGATTGATAGAAAGTACCAAGTAGTGTGCGTGAATCCCAGACGCGGTACAAAGACCCAAAATCAGCATCAATGACTGAATCTATTTCGATTACGTCGGGTGTAACAGCGTAAGAGTGAACCAGTTTGTAGCCTGTCAGTTCGACAGCAACAGTAGCTTCCATTTCTAGGTGGTACCTTGCGCCACCTACAACTCCAGACTCTGCTGTAGTTACTAATGGTGCTGGCAACGTGCCCTGCTTGTAGTGCCATCTCACATACTCGAAGCACTTTGCCCAAGCGTCAGCACGGTGGATTTCAGTTTCACCTACCATTGCTACCCAACGCTGTGTCTGGAAGTCGTCAGGGTCATGGGTGATGCTGGCAATTTGTTTACCCTGAGCGTAAACTTCGTGGTCGTAGAAACTGATTTCTATGGTGGTAATTTCTGGGGCGATGGTTTCTGCTTGCGCTTCAATGTGAGTTTCTAACTCGGCTTGAGCGATCGCTTGCGAGTCGATTTTGATGGACGCGACTTGCACCTTTACAACTTGTGTGGACTGGTAAGCAACGATTGCTTCCACACAATCAGCAGTTCTGGGATAGCATTTCAATCCGTTTGTACGGCAAATTTCCCAGAGTTGGGCGCGGCAGTGAGACCCTAGCTGTTCTAGGGTGTATACTTGGTTCATGAATAGTTGCCTCTAGGGGTAGCTGGAACAAAGGGCGATCGCATTCTTTGCAGGAGGGCGATCGCCTTTTGTTTTGCTGTTGAATCTAATGTAATGCTTTTGCGACGCAATGTCAAGGAATGCGACGCATTAATTTGCTTGTATTCCTTATATAATGGTTAAAGCTATAATGAGTGCCATAGATTGCAACGCAACGCAGGTGGAAACATGAAAATGGATGCTCAGATAAATTTCCGCACGTCATCAGAGATTAAAGAGCAGATAGAAAAGATAGCCGAGAGCCGAGGTGTAAAACCATCGCAATTGGTTAATGAAATAGTCGCAGAGTTTCTAAACCGTCACTCAAACCAAAAACCTGTTCTTCTTAACCTAGAAAGAGTCTATGAAATGGTGGTTTCACACGAAAAGCAACTAGAAGCGTATGGCGAGCAGATAGAACTGTTAACAAAAAAATCGGCAGCCTGAGAGAGGAGAACGAATCTCTCAGGCTACAACGCGATCGCATTTTGCAAATCATGAAAGAAAGCCCGCCTCCGTCACACGACAAGGCGGGTTAAATTTTATTAGGTTACAAGCGTTGCATTGCGACGCTTGTGTATTACAATATAGCTTAAGTGAATCGCACTGGCATTGCGCAGGAGTTACTACCAATCGCTGGTAACTAACAGTGTGATCGCACTCCTACCATCATGGCGAGGGGTTAAAGATGGCAGCCACTGCCCCGCTTGTCTTGTAGGGTTGAAGTCGCGGCTATCTTCCCTCCTCAACATGACGGTTCACAAAATAAAAACCTTGTAATTAAACGATATGAACAGGATATGCGGCGTTTACGCCATTCAAAATACCATTACTAGTGAGTGCTATGTTGGAGCATCCTGCAATGTAAAGGTTAGGTGGACAGAACATCGATGCCTTCTGCGTACAGGAATGAACAACAAGCGGTTCCAGGCTTCCTTTAATACGCACGGCGAGGAAGTTTTTGAATTTAAGTTATTAGAAGAATGCTCTCTTGAGGATTTACACCGGAAAGAGCTTGAGTGGGCTTATAAGCTGAATCCTCAACTTAACAACATGTTTGTTGCGGTACAAGGAGAAAAACTTGTATGGAAACGCACGGAAGATCTGAAGAGAGAAGCTTCATTGAGCGTAAAACAAAGATGGGCGAAATGGAAAGCTTATCGTGTTAGCGCCCAACAAAATTTTCACACTCCATGCGTTTAACGACTTGTCCTCAAGCATCCAACCTGGGACAAGTCGGCGCATCTATAGAAAACAAAATTAAAACCCCTAGCAATTGTTTTCCACGCAGATGCTAGGGGACTTGGAATATTTGTTGTTAGTTCATGACTACCCAAACAATACCAGATCTCCCAGCAGAATGCACGGGGGTCTTTTCCCCACGCCTACACAAGCGCCCTGCGGGGCGAAGCGCCCCGAAGTCAAAAGTCAAAATTAGGAAATATTTTATTACTTTTGACTTTTGACTTGGCACTTTTGACTTCGCCCCCTTGGGGCGGGGAGGTGCGTCATGTCTATTAGGCACGCAATAGAAGACATTAAAAGCGAGGCTCTAGAAAAGTTTTTTGCTGAACTAATGAACGAGTTAATTCGGCAAGGCTTCACGTTTACTCAGGTGCTTCACGCTTTGTCTTCGTGGTCAGTAGGGCAAGTGCCAGACGAAGTTGTCAAGGCACTGGAAGAAGTAGCCGAGTCCGTCAGGGAGGTTGGGTCATGATTGAGACTCTACCGGACCTCACGGAACTTGATGCTGTTAATCGGGACTCATGTGTCACCCTGGAATGGATACAAAGCCTACCAGCAAAACTTAAAGATGAAGCATTGTTACGCCTTCTAAAAACAATTGAAGCCAAGCCAACCCTAGTAGAGGTCTTTGCTCTGAATCAGGTCTTGTACAGGACAATATCGGGGGGAACTTTCACAGAGTCAGCCGATAATGTTGCTCAAAGAACTGGGTGCGATCGCAAAACAGTTCTCAAAGGACTAGCTCTAGCAGTCGAACAGAACATCCTTGAGAAAAATGAACGACCAGGAACCAGCACAGAATATTTCTGGGAGCCAGTAGAGGAGTGGAAGCCCGAACCAGTCCGTAATAAGGACATCCGTACAAAGAAAGTTATCGAGTTTCCATCGTCACAAGAAGAAACCCAAGATTCTACAGTCATACAATTCGGCACAGTAGAAACCGAACCAGTCCTTACTACGGACTACCTTGAAACCGATACCCCAACCATCTGGAGAAGAACGGAAGACGCAACCCGGTACTGTCAAATTCCACCTATTCATGACCAAGCAACTGGGGTAGAAATTCAAAGGCAGATGGATGAGGAGGGATTAACAGCGCAGAAAGTTGTGAGTAGGGCAGTAGCCTTTAGCAAAGTGCCGTTAATGCTCCTGGAGGCGCTAGGAGCCATTGGCAAAAAGTTAGTCGAAGGATTCTCACATGTTGACCCTGAGTCGCAAAGCCGCGAAGTTGCGCCCCTCAAATCGCCTCAAGCTCCCGCAGTTGTGACAACACCTACACCACCAGCACTTCAAACATTTGATGCATCAGTTGAACTGGAAGACATTGATATAGA
>CAZZYE010000479.1:0-6285 GCA_964658145.1 uncultured Stigonema sp. | reverse complement strand
TGATTAAGCAAAAAGATTGCACCAAAGCTTTTGAATTGTAAGGGCAATAAGGTACTCAGCATCACATCCGTATAAACTGGTAGTGGATAGAGGTTAGTAGTTAGTGGTAGTTTTGAACACCTTACAAGTAACTACTACCAACCACCAATCAAGAAGTATTAAAGGAGAATTTAAAGATGGCGATTACAACAGCAGCATCCCGCTTAGGAACATCAGCTTTTAGTGATGCATCTCCGGTGGAATTGCGCTCCTCCGCAACTAAAGAAGAAGTTGATCTGGTGATTTGGTCAGTATATCGTCAGTTGCTAGGCAACGACTATTTGATGAAATCTGAGCGGCTCACAAGTGCTGAATCTCTCCTACGTGATGGGAAGCTGACTGTACAAGATTTCGTGCGTCAAGTTGCTAAATCGGAACTGTACAAAACCAAGTTTCTCTACAACAATTTCCAAACCAGAGTCATTGAACTGAATTATAAGCACTTGTTGGGACGTGCGCCTTATGATGAGTCTGAAGTGGTCGAACACTTGGACTTGTACCAAAACAAGGGTTACGAAGCCGACATTGATTCATACATTGATTCGGCGGAGTATCAGGAAAACTTTGGCGAAAATATTGTGCCATACTATCGGGGCTTTGAAACCCAAACAGGACAGAAAACTGTAGGATTTACCCGGTTTTTTAAGCTTTATCGGGGCTATGCCAATAGCGATCGCGCCCAACTTCAAGGCAATTACCCTCATCTTGCCGAGGAATTAGCTCGCAATACTGCTTCCACCATTGTTAGTCCAAGTGGTGCCAACGAGGATGGCTTTGCCTACCTTCCTTCTAGAAGAGGCGTTACCCCCAGTACTGGTTTCGGTGGCGGAGCAACATATGGCAAAGAAGACAGCAAGTTATACCGCGTCGAAGTGGCTGGCGGTGTTGGGCGTGGGTATCCTAAAGTACGCCGTGTTAACCAAGCTGTTGTTATCCCATACGAAGAACTATCGCCCTATCTACAAAGAGTTGTAAAGCAAGGTGGCAAAATCGCCAGCGTTACACCAATTTAGTCAGTAAGGGCACGGTTCCCGTGCCCTTACAATGGTTAGTTGCAACTAACAACTAACCAAAGTCAAATTGTAAACTGAGAATTGAGAATTAATATATGCTTGGTCAAATTGTAGGTGGAAGCTCTAGTAGTCGCTACTTTCGTTATGAAGTTGTCGGTCTGCGTCAAAACGAAGAAACCGACAAAACAGACTATCCCATTCGCTCTAGTGCCAGTACGTTTATCACTGTGCCTTACAAGCGGATGAGTCAAGAAATGCAGCGGATTACTCGCATGGGTGGCACAATCGTCAAGATTCATCCATTAAACCCTGAAGGTGAAGTAGGTAGCTAGTTCTCTCTCGTTATCTTCCTTTTCATGTCTAATTCCAGTTGGGAAAATTTAGCATCCTCATCATCGGCAGGCGAACCTGTCGGTGGTGAATCTCTAACAGTAGAACAGGCAATAGCCAATCTTGAGAGTGCAGATCTAGGTCTGCGCTTTTATGCTGCTTGGTGGTTGGGCAAGTTTCGGGTGCGTGACTCGCGAGCTCTTGTAGGACTCATCAAGGCATTAGAGGATGAAGCTGACCGGACGCCAGAAGGCGGATATCCCTTACGCAGGAACGCAGCCAGGGCATTGGGGAAACTGGGCGATCGTTCGTCAGTCCCTGGTCTAATCAAGTGTTTAGACTGCTCAGATTTTTACGTGCGGGAAGCAGCAGCTCAATCCCTAGAAATGTTAGGCGATCCAGTTTGTATACCAGCCCTGAGCCAGTTATTGGCAGTTGGCTTTCAGTCAGACTTTTCCCAACCCTATGACGCCATATTAGAAGCATTGGGAACCCTCCGGGCAACTGAGAGCATACCTCTAGTTCAGCCCTTTCTTGAGCATCCAATAGAACGAGTACAATATGCAGCAGCGCGAGCGATGTACCAGCTAACCCAAGACCCTGTTTATGGAGAACGGCTGGTGCAGGCTTTAGGTGGTAAGAATTTGCAACTGCGTCGCACAGCGCTGGCAGACTTGGGCGCGATTGGTTATTTGCCTTCTGCAGAGGCGATCGCCCAAACCCACGCTGAGAATAGCCTGAAGCTCATTGCCCTGAAAGGATTACTGGAACATCAAGTTAACCAGACTGCCGAACCAGCTTTATCAGAAGCTACTATTAAAGTTATGACTTTAATGGACTCTCTTTTGTAGGGTGCGTTAGTCACAGTACGGCACCTGTGTTTGGTGAAATGGTGCGTTACTAACGCACCCTACTATTGACTCCTAACTCTTATGATTACCGACGCCCAAAAACTAATCCGTGCTGTTGAAGGTGCCGACTCCTCGGTTCGATTATTAGAGGCAGTGCAGCACTTGGCGGCGGCTCAGTTAAAGGAAGCCATTCCCACTTTAATAGCAGCTTTAGGCTACAACAATCCAGGAGCAGCAGTAGCAGCAGTAGATGGGCTGGTGCAGATCGGAGAAGCTGCTGTACAACCATTGCTGGAACTGATTGATGATTATAACTATGGAGCCAGAGCTTGGGCAATTCGTGCCTTAGCGGGAATTGGCGACGTGCGGGCGCTAGATGTCTTGCTTGATACAGCAAAAACAGATTTTTCCCTGAGTGTGCGGCGAGCAGCTGCTAGAGGATTAGGCACTATACACTGGCATCAGTTACCACCAGAACAAGTACAATCGGCTCAAGCTCAGGTACTAGAAGCGCTACTACTAATTTGCCAAGACTCGGAGTGGGTAGTACGCTATGCTGCCGTAACAGGTTTAGAAGCATTACCTCAAGTTCAACCTGCTTTGATCCCAAAAATTTTAGCCCAGCTTGAGCAAATAGTCCAGACTGATACAGACTTAGCAGTTTGCACCCGCGTCAGGATGGCACAGCAAAAACTGCATTCATTTGCTAATTGCTAATTGTTCATTGTTCATTGCTAGCAATTAGCAATTAGCAATCAACACCTTTCAAAACCATATCTAGCAAGGCATCAATTATGCGATCGCTCTCCATCGGAATAATTTCCTTGCCATGCATCATCTCTTGAGTCATGACGAAATGAATCAATGACCCAAATATAATCCGTGCTGTTGCTTCTGGATCGGGGATTTTGAGTTCAGGACGAGAAGCCAAGTAAATAGTTAGAATTTCGATAGCAGGTTTAATCATGCTACGGACGCAAAGCTGGGCTAACTCTGGAAACCGATCGGACTCCCCAATCAGCACTCGCTTAAATGCACAATATTCTTGGTCGAGGAGCATCTGATTTAATGCGAGTCCTACCAAAGAGCGCAATACTATTTTTGGATCTCCCTCAAGAGGTTCCTTACCAAATACTAACTGAAACCGCTCTTGTGCCAGTTTCTCTATCAGCGCTTTAAACAGTCCCTGTTTATCTTGAAAGTGGCTGTAAACTGTTGCTTTAGAAACTCCAGCACACGCCGCTACTTTATCCATGCTTGTGCCAGCATAGCCATGAACCAGAAACTCCTGCATTGCTCCTGAGAAAATCTGTTCGATTTTCTCTACGGGACTATCTCGCTCAACTTCAGTAGATCTTGAACGTACCATTTTTCAATCACCCTGTAGACTACACCAACACGACGAAATCGTCACCTGATTTGTATAAGTTCAAACTGGTAGGAGCAAAACTAAACATTTTTCGTTTAGTTTAGATATATTATAAGACTAAACTGTTTAGTTTAAAACGCGCCGGAAACAAGGTGCTATGTTGGAAAACTCCAAGTTTGAAGGTTCATCGTCTCGTCAACCTATTTTCCGTCGTCCAGTTATTCTGGCAGTACTGGCAACTCTAGTTGCTGGTGGAACCAGTATTTACACGGTGCAGCGCTTTCGCACTAGCAGCGCTCAGACGGCACAAAAGCAAGGAAGCGCAATTCCACAGGTAAAAACTGTAACAGCTCTGGGAAGGCTGGAGCCAAAGGGAGAGGTAATTAAACTCTCTGCTCCGGCATCACTGGAAGGGAATCGCGTGGAAAAATTGCTGGTCAAGGAGGGGGATAGAGTCAAGCAGGGGCAGATGATTGCGGTTTTAGATAGTCGCGATCGCCTAACTGCGGCATTAATAGAAGCAAAAGAAGCAGTGCGAGTGGCGCAGGTAAATCTTCAGCGAGTAAAATCTGGTGCAAAACAGGGTGAAATTGAAGCGCAAAAAGCAACGATAGCTCGCTTAGAAACCGAAAGAGGTACGCAAATTGATGCACAAAAAGCAACGATAGCTCGCCTAGAAGCGGAAAGAGACACGCAAATTGAGGCACAACAGGCAACTATCGCTCGCCAAGAAGCACAGTTAAACAACGCCCAAGCGGAATACCAACGCTACCAAACTCTGTATGAACAGGGAGCAATTGCTATATCGTTACGGGATAACAAGGGCTTAACTGTTGATACAGCACAGCAGCAAGTGGCTGAGGCACGCGCCAACCTCAAACGTATCCAAGCTTCCCTACGGCAGCAACTAGCTGAGGCACAAGCTAACCTTAGACGTATCCAAAGTTCTGGACAACAACAGATCTACGAAGGCAAAGCTAACTTAAATCGAATTGCCGAAGTTCGTCCGTTGGATATAGCCGCCGCCCAAGCAGAGGTGTATCGTACTGTAGCATCTATGAAACAAGCGCAGGAAAATTTGGCACAAGCTTACGTACACGCACCCGAAGAAGGTCAGGTGTTCAAAATTCACGCCCATCCTGGTGAATTGGTTTCCAATGAGGGTATTCTCGAAATGGGAGAAAATAGCCAGATGTATGCGGTAGCAGAAGTTTACCAAAGTGACATCGGCAAAGTTCGCCTAGGGCAACGGGTGCGACTAATTGGTGATTCCCTACCCGGTGAATTGCAGGGAACTGTCGCTAGGGTTGGCTTACAGGTACTGCGGCAAAATGTCATTAACAGTGACCCCTCTACCAATATTGATGCCAGAGTAGTGGAAGTCCATGTGCGACTCGATGGTCCCTCCAGCGAGAAGGCTGCGAGTTTAACTAATTTGCAAGTAAAGGCGGTGATTGAACTGTGATTGGATTTATCCAGCAACTACAGCGGCGAACGCCTCTGGGGTGGCTGCAACTGTCTCACCAGAAGGGTCGTTTTTTAGTAGCATTGTCAGGCATTGCCTTTGCCGATGTTCTTATGTTCATGCAGCTAGGGTTTCAGACTGCCTTGTTTGACAGTAACACCAAGCTACATGGCAGCTTGCAGGCAGACATTGTGTTAATCAGTCCCCAGGCACGTAACTTAGGAAACATGTCTACGTTTACTCGGCGGCGACTGTATCAGGCAATGGATATACCGGGGGTGAAGTCAGCGGAAGCAATGTATACCAACATTGTCTCTTGGAAGAATCCCCAAACTCACAAGGAAACAGCAGTACTAGTTATCGGGTTGAATCCTAGCAAGCCAGCCTTTGACTTACCCGATGTTAACCGTCAGTTGGACTTGATCAAGCTACCGGATACCGCCCTATTCGATCGCTCCGCCCGAGGAGAATACGACAAGGCGATCGCCCAAATTGACCAGGGTAAACCTATTACTACTGAAATAGAAAGACGGACAATTACCGTTAGTGGTTTATTTAAGGTAGGGGCTTCCTTTATCGCTGATGGCAGCTTGATCACCAGCGATCAGAACTTTTTGCGATTATTTCCTAGACAACAACCAACCAGCGTCAGTGTGGGTTTAATTCAGCTAAAACCAGGCTATGCGCCGCAATCTGTGGCAAGTGCTTTGAAATCTCACCTAGCCGGTGATGATGTTAAAGTCCTAACTCGCCAGGAATTTATCGAGTTTGAGAAAGACTACTGGCAAAAAAACACTGCGATCGGCTTCATCTTTAGTATGGGTGTAGCTATGGGATTTATCGTGGGAGTGATTATCGTCTATCAAGTCCTTTCCACTGATGTCAATGCCCATATGAAAGAATATGCCACTTTCAAAGCAATGGGGTATCGCAATTTCTACTTGCTAGGTGTGATTTTTGAAGAAGCAGTCATTATGGCAGGGTTAGGTTTTCTACCCGGAATAACCGTATCCTTTGGACTATACGCCCTAACACGAAACGCTACAAATCTACCACTATACATGACTTTAGCACGAGCAGTTCAAGTACAGGTACTAACTTTTATCATGTGCATGCTGTCTGGAGCAATTTCCAGCAACAAAGTCCAATCAGCTGACCCGGCTGATATGTTCTAGACAATAGCTAATAGCTAACGGCTAATCGCTAATAGTGCAATTA
>CAZZYE010000478.1:0-6287 GCA_964658145.1 uncultured Stigonema sp. | reverse complement strand
GGCTCTCCTATTATCTTGGTACGACGGGCATCGCTGTACTTGCGCTTGAGACTTCGCAAATCTTTTTTCAATGACTTCAGTAATTCCCGTCTATCATTCAGTAACTTCCGCCACAACTCAATCTGCTCATCTAGCTGCTCACATTCCTTTTGTAAGTTCTGCCGTTCTAAACTTGTCAGGCGTCGCAGTGGCATAGCTAGAATTGCATCCGCTTGTACTTCACTTAAATTGAGTTGGTTTTGCAAGGTAACTTTTGCCGTACTGCCATCAGCAGCGTGCCGTAAAATTTCAACTACCTCGTCTAAGTGAGAAAGCGCCACCAGTAAACCTTCTACCAAATGCTGTCTACTTTCCGCTTTTTCCAACTCATGAGTGTAGCGGCGCGAGAGTGTGTGTTCTCGAAAACTCAAGAACTCTTGCAACAGCTGGCGCAAGGTTAACTGTCGCGGTTGTCCATCTACTAAGGCTAGGAGAATTGCCCCAAAGTTAGTTTGCAACGCGGTTTGGTGATACAAATTCTGGAGAACTTCTTGAGGATTGGTATCGCGTTTTAATTCAATCACCACGCGCATACCGGAGCGATCGCTCTCATCGCGAAGATCGGCAATTCCTTGGAGGCGACCTTGATTCACCAGTTCCGCAACTTTCTCAATCCAAGCAGCCTTATTCACTTGATAAGGCAATTCCGTCACCACAATTGCTTTCCGCCGCTTACCACCCCGTCCGCCAGCAACCTCCTCCATCTGGGCGACTCCCCGCAGCACAATACCACCTTTACCTGTAGTGTATGCCTCACGAATCCCAGCATTACCGATAATTTCGCCGCCAGTGGGAAAATCTGGTGCGGGAATTAGCTCAAATAACTTTTCATCGGGTAAATCGGGGTTCTCAATTAAAGCAATCAACCCATCCACCAATTCCGCCAAGTTGTGCGGCGGAATATTGGTCGCCATACCCACGGCAATACCAGCGCAGCCATTCAACAACAAGAACGGCAACTGTGCTGGCAGTACAGTTGGCTCTTGCTGAGAATTATCGAAGTTGCCGATAAATTCTACCGTTTCATCGCCGATTTCCGCCAGCATTCCCTCGTGACTAATGGGTGCGAGGCGTGTTTCCGTGTAACGCATCGCCGCCGGTGGGTCATTATCCACACTGCCGAAGTTGCCATGTCCACCTAGTAAGGGATAGCGGCTGGAAAACTCCTGCACCAGCCGCACCAAAGCGTCGTAAACTGATTGATCGCCGTGGGGATGGTATTTACCCAGCACGTCTCCCACTACACGAGCACACTTGCGATATGGTCGGTCTGGGGTAAGACCGAGTTCGTGCATGGCATATAAAATACGTCGATGAACAGGCTTTAAGCCATCGCGTACGTCCGGCAACGCTCGCCCGACTATCACACTCATGGCATATTCTAGGTATGACCGTTGCATCTCGGTATGCAAGGCTGTGGTAATTACCTGTCCCGTTGGGAGAAGGTTCAACTGTTTTGCCATGAGTTTTTTACCTGAATTTTTACTACACAAAAGTTGCCGTAAATGAAGACTGTAGCAACCACAGCATAACGAATGAAATGCGCTGCATCACAAAAACTTGATAGTCATAGGATAAAAAGCAGTAATATTATCCTTGATGACGGCGATGTAAATTGATGATTATTTCAAAATGTCTATACACATATTGCATTTGGGTAGTGATCCCCCTCACACCCGTGTGCGTCTCAATAGTTAACATGGGCTAGCAAAAGTTAAAATCCTCATGAAAACCGTTTTGATTGTCGAAGACGATCTCATTAATGCCCGCGTTTTTTCCAAGATTTTGACCAAGCGAGGTGGCTTGGCAGTAAAGCACACTGAAAATGTGGAAGAGGTGATGAAAATTGCCCAAGCGGGGGAAGTTGACATTATTTTGATGGATGTTTCTCTGTCACGAAGTGTTTACCAAGGAAGGTCTGTTGATGGGATCAAGATTACACAAATGTTGAAATCCGATCCCCAAACAGCAACATTACCGATTATTTTGGTGACAGCCCACGCTATGGAGGGCGACCGCGAGAACTTTCTCAAGCAAAGCGGCGCTGATGGCTATATCTCTAAGCCGGTTGTTGACCATCAACAATTTGTTGACCAGATCCTGGCACAGTTACCTAAAGATGACCATTGAATAGCCATCTTTAGTGGTTAGTTGTCAAAAAATACCACTAACAGCGTTTACTAATATATATGTACTACTAGATGACGCATTTTAGCAAGTGGGAGTTGTTAGTTGTCAAAAATACCACTAACCACTGTACGGGCGAACGGCCCTTCGGGTTCGCAGATCCTGCAGGAGGGTTTCCCTCCTTCAGGGCTGTCTCACCGTTCGCCCCTACTAACCACTAACCACTGTACGGGCGAACGGCCCTTCGCCCCTACTAACCACTAACAATTTCATTGCGTCGGCTGCGGCTTCGGAGATGAAGGGTTTTCCCGTGGCTGGCGGGCGGCTTGAATACGGGGTAATTCTAGGAATTTCTTAGTATCAGCAAGCAGGCGTTGACCCCAGAGATTTTGCTTAAGAAAATCCAAATCACCGTAGCGATCGTCAATGCGCAGTGCAGCTTCTCCCATTGCCAGACCTTGTGTGCGATCGCCTTTGGTATATAGCGCTACTGCCATTGCCAATAGAGGTTCTGCAGCTTGCTTCTCAATACCGACAGCAGTTTGCCATTGCTTAATCGCTCCTTGGACATTGCCCTGCTCGTATAAGATTAACCCAACATTGTTAATTGCAGGCCAAAATTTTTTCTCAGTGGAGACGGCTTTGTTGTACTGCGCGATCGCATCTGGTAATTTACCCTGTACGTAGTAAGCATTGCCCAAATCAAACAACCCTTCTGGGTCATTAGGTTTTAACTTCAAACCAGATTGGAAATACCCGACAGCATCTTGGTACTTTTGCTGCTGAAAGTAAGCAGATCCCAAGGCGAACTGAACGTCGCCATTTTTAGGATTAATAGACTGCGCTTTTTTCAAAGCGGCGATCCCACCATCTACATTTTTAGATTGTAAATACAAACCGCCTAGGAGAAACCATACTTTATCACTTTTGGGAGCTAGTTGAGATGCTAGCCGCGCCCGTGGCAAAGCTAAATCAAACTGTTGGAACTGCGCTAGTTGAGCCGCTTCCTGTGCCAGACTCAACCCCTGCTGTTCCAACTTTGCTGCATCAAGTTGCAGTGTATGGGGTATCAGTGCTTGTGCATAAGCAGCTTTTGGCATGCTCCACAAACTACAGACAACCAGAAGAGAAATTAAACTGCTCCGTTTTGGCACACTACCGCCTCTGGTTTACAAATCAAAGAATCTTTCAGATAGCTTAAACGATCTGAGCTCTTGACGAAAGGAAAATCATTGAACAATTTTAGTTATTTGTCAATAGTCAACCATGAGAAGCGCCATCTAAAGTTTTGACTATGGACTATGGACTAATAAGTAAAGTCACCCATTTAGGTGAAGTTGTTCCAGAGTAGGAAAGGCTACTATGAAAAAAAGTCAAGCAAGTATATACCCGAGCAAGATTTAATAAAAGCGGAACTGAGGGTAGTTTACAACGCGCGATCGCTCGCACGCAAGCAATGTTGCTGTAGAACGTCAATGCTTGCCAAAAACGTTTATCCATCCTCGCACTTCCATTCCATCGTACCCAAAAAAGGCAATCTTCAAAGAACGCTCTTATGACTACGTATCTACAAATTCCCGGAATTGGCAAAGTTAAGCATGCATCACGCTGGCTAATTGGACTTTTGGCAGCTGGTGTCTTAGTTGTGGGCACAACTACAACCTATACACTGAGCAATCGAGGAACTAGCGAAGAAGATATCGCCCAACTAACAGTCCCTGTGGCAGCAAAGAACATCACCTTGCGGATTACCGCCAGTGGAATGGTGCAGCCAATTCAGAACGTAAATATTAGCCCGAAAAACCCGGGAATTTTGTCACAATTGTACGTTGAGCAGGGGGATCAAGTAAAACAGGGGCAAATTATTGCCCGGATGGATAGTGCAGATATTCAGGCGGAGGTAGACCAATTTGATGCTGACTTGAAGCAGGCACAAGCAAAGCTAGCTGAAGCGGTTGCTGGTAACCGTCCGCAGGAGATTGCAAAAGCACTGGCACAAGTGGACTCAGCAAGAGCGAAGGTGGTTTATACAAGCGAACAGGTAAAGCGCTACCGATATTTATACCAACAAGGAGCGGAGAGAAAACAATTACTGGATCAAGCGATCAGTGATGACAATTCTGCTTCTTCAGGATTGCGAGAAGTACAAAAACAGCTATCGCTGATGCAAATTGGCACTCGCCCAGAGCAGATCGCCCAGTATCAAGCAGCTGTTAAGGGTGCTGAAGCTAAGTTAAGAGCAGCGTTCGTGAAACTGCAAGATACCATCATCCGCGCTCCCTTTTCGGGAATTGTTACACAGAAGTATGCCAACATTGGTGCATTTGTGACACCGACGACTTCTGCTTCTACCAGCGCCTCGGCTACTTCCAGTTCAATCGTTGCCTTAGCAAGCGGATTAGAAGTACTGGCAAAAATTCCGGAAACAGACATTGGCAGAATCAAACAGGGACAGCAGGTGGAAATTGTCGCCGATGCCTATCCCGATCAAGTCTTTAAAGGTCACGTGCGTTTGGTCGCTCCAGAAGCAGTGAAAGAAGAAGGTGTGACATTGTTCCAAGTGCGGGTCGTCATTGATACAGGTCTTGACAAACTGCGTTCTGGGTTGAATGTTGATCTGACGTTTTTAGGCGACCAAGTCAACGATGCTTTACTGGTGCCTACGGTAGCGATTGTTACCGAAAAGGGCAACACAGGTGTACTAGTGCCGGATGCCAAAAACAAACCCCTGTTTCACTCCGTGACGATTGGGTCGCAAATGAAAGACCAAACTCAGATTTTAGAGGGAGTGAAATTGGGCGATCGCGTGTTTGTCAACCCCCCTGCAGACTATAAACGTGAGCAGCAGGCAAAACAACGAAAATGAATTTCCTAGAAAGTGTCAAAATGGCAGGTAAAACTCTGCTGTCGAATAAGTTACGTAGCGCCCTCACGATGCTGGGTATTGTGATCGGTAACGCCTCGGTGATTGCCATGATTGGCGTTGGTGAAGGGGGACAAAAGTACGTTAATAAGCAGTTAGAGTCCCTAGGACCAAACGTGCTATTTATAATTCCTGGCAATCGTGAAACTCAGCGGATCTCTTTTGCGGTTCCCAAAACTTTGGTACTTGCAGATGCGGAGGCAATAGCCTCTCAAGTACCAACGGTAGCGGGAGTCTCTCCGGAGTTAAACAGAAGATTAGTAGTTAATTATCGTAGTCGCAACACTAATGTCAACATCATTGGGACGACTCCCAGTTTCCTCAAGGTACGGGATTTTGAAACGGCGAAAGGGCGATTTTTTAATCAAATCGACATGAAGCGCGACAATCAAGTTGTTGTACTTGGTGCTGACTTGGCAGAACAACTGTTTGGCAGTAATAACCCTATAGGTCAGCAGTTACGGATTAATAATTCCAGCTTTCAAGTGATTGGCGTGCTAGAAGCCAAAGGCTCAAGCGTAGGAGCTGATTATGATAATGCGGCATTAGTGCCAATCATGACATCAGCCAATCGACTTGTCGGGCGGAATTCTCCTTATGGCATTGCGTTAGATTATATGGTTGTCTCGGCTCGTGATACCAATAGCGTGGATGCAGCAGAGTTTCAGATTACTAATTTGCTGCGCCAGCGGCACAAAATTATTAGCGAAGATGATTTCGCTATGCGCAGTCAGAAAGATGCACTGCAAACTGTCGATCAAATTACGGGTGCTTTGACAATTATGCTGGCGGCGATCGCAGGCATTTCTCTATTTGTCGGCGGCATAGGCATCATGAATATTATGCTCGTCTCTGTCACCGAACGCACCCAAGAAATCGGTTTACGTAAAGCAATTGGCGCCACCCAGCAAGATATCCTGCTACAGTTTGTAATTGAGGCAGTGATTGTTTCAGCAGCAGGTGGCTTAGTCGGTACTGCTATTGGTGTAGGCGGTGTGATGCTGGTAGGAGCATTGACTCCATTAAACGCGGGAGTTTCACCTGTGGCAATTGCTCTAGCAGTTGGCGTTTCTGGTGGTATTGGTTTGTTCTTTGGTGTTGTTCCCGCACGTCGCGCTGCTCAACTTGATCCGATAGTAGCTTTAAGAAGTGCTTAAATTGGTGGGAGTAGTTAATTGCTAATTGCTAGTTGCTAATT
>CAZZYE010000477.1:0-6287 GCA_964658145.1 uncultured Stigonema sp. | reverse complement strand
TTTCATTCCTTAGAGGTATTGACAAAATACAGATAATCTTAACCTATCACAGATGCTCAGCAACATTCAAAACTTCTAAAAGCTTTGAGGCATGTTTTATTTTTTGATACTCGCCCTTAGAAGTGTTGTAAGTAGCAACCTTCAGGCTTGGCTCCAAACTATCTTTGTCAATAGTCTCCACATTTTGATTTCTCAGAATTGCATTTTCTTTGAATCCTTGACCATAGAATTTTTTGAGAGTATCAATGTCAGTAATAAACCAAGCCTCCATTGCCTGAACCATTAAATGGCAGTGAGTATCATCCACACCTGGTGAATTCCAATTATCCCTGGATTTTAAATGCTGCCAAGGAGACTGTTTAACGGGGGCTTCCGCGTCAACAAGCAACAAGTTAAAGGCATCCGGATGGGATTTCAAAGCATTCTTGAAGTCCCGAAAGGCATTATTACGTGAACCACAGATAATAATTTGCCATTTGATTTCAGATATACGTGCTAGCTGAACAATATCTTGTAAAAATCCGCTAAATCCTTGACGAATCAAAGCCTTTGTATTCTTACCATCACCACCACCTTCAATGTAAACACGAATCTCCTTTACCATCGGGTGCCTCCAATTTCACCCATCCGCCAGAGATCACCAAGAGTATAATTTTCTAGCCAGTTTTTCAATCTATCAGGTTCAAGACGGTGTAGGTGGCTTCCTTTTTCATCTCGCTCACATACCAACACTGATTCAGGTAAAAGAGCAGAAACTAAAGCATCGGAATGAGTTGTCACAATCAATTGTGTTCTTTGAGATGCTTCAATTAGCATCTCAGCAATGGTGGGTAGAATATCAGGATGTAAACCTATTTCCGGTTCTTCAATACAGATAAGTGGTGGTGGCGTTGGATCTAGGAATAAAGCCATTAAAAATAGATAACGGAGGGTGCCATCCGATAAACGGGTTGCGGGAATAGGTTGAGTTAGACTTTCTTCACGAATAAATATCTGTACTGTACCGCCATAGATTTTTATACTTAGTTCCTCTGCTGCATCATAAAACTTTTTTAGCTTATTAATAATTTGTCTATTTCCTAATTGGTATTGTAAGTTGTTTAAAAAGAGTCCAAGGTTACTTCCATCTTCTAGAAGAGGATGTTCGGGTAAGTCAGTTTTTTGAGGATTCCTAGGGTCAGAATATCGCCCGATATTCCATTCACGATATAAACTTATACTAGAAAATTGATTTGCTAAATATGAAAGTTCTGGATATAGATCTGGATCTTTCCTTTGAGATAAAACAGACTGATCTGGAATCAGATCCTCTCGGCGAAGAGAGCGTCTAATTAGTTGCCGATCATTCTCTATTTTTACATTTATAACTGGACGACCACGTTGGTAGCGATAGTAAAAATAGACATCATCTTCACCAGGAAATGGTTGTTCATTTTCTATAGCTTCGTCCACTAACTCTAATTTTTGACCAGCTACAGTTAAGCTTAGCTGATACTGTAAAGTCTGGGAGCGTTGGGGATAATCCACAGTAACTTGTATTTTGGCTACCGGAATACCCTGTTGACCTTTCCACAAAAAATCACTAATCCCTCCCCCTTGACGAATGGGAGCAGGCAAGTCTGTAGGTGTCGCCTTTAGCAATCCAATGGCTTCAATTAAATTTGATTTACCAGATGCGTTAGAACCAATTAATACATTCAACGGTTGTAGTTCAATTTCTTCACCCTCACTTCCATAGGAAAGGAAGTTTTCTACTCGCAGGCTGCGGATAAATCTTTTGCCTTCCACCTGATTCTCCCATTCTGCTAATCATCTAAATTTTATGAAAGTCTTGATCTTTACTCCTATTCACTCACCTCAAAAGGAGAAAGGTGTTGCCTATCCTCACTAGACAAAACCATTTGATTAAATTCCCCAGCACGCCAGATATCTGCCAAATCTTTGATAAAACTGGCTATAGGTATAGCAATCAACAAACCGATTACGCCTCCCAGTTTGGCTCCCAAGAGTAAGGAAATCACTACCCATACAGGATTCAAGCCAGTCAAATTGCCCAAAATGCGAGGAGCAACGAAGTTAGAATTTACTTGGTCAATCGCCACAGCAACGAGTAAGACTTCTATTCCCAGCCAAAAGTTTTGTAGCGCTACCAAAAGACTGACTATGGCAATACCTATCCCAGTACCAAAGGGGAAGAGAGAAAAGAACCCTATTGCGATCCCAAAAAGTAAAGCTAAGGGAACTTGCAAAACCAAAAACACCAATATCAGGGTTGATGCTAGCAAAGCACCCAAAGTTGCTTGACCAATAAAGTAACCGTGAAAATCCTCTCGGAGGTTTTGTCGCACTTTTAATGCAATATGAGGCGGAAACCACAGAAAAATTCCATCCCAAAGACGTTCTCCATTCCACACTAAGTATACAGTCAGCACCACCGTTAGTAGTAAGTTGGCTAAAGTGCCAATTGTATCAACAGCAAAACTGAGAATTTTACCAATGAATGTCTGAAGTTGACTGGATAATCTGTCTAGAATTTGGGTAAGTAAATTGCTGACATTAGCTGGTAGTTGTTGAGCTGCCGCCCAATTTTGCAAAGCTTGCAACTGTTGAGTTCCAGAATCAATCCAAGCAGGCAAAATGTTAGCGAGTTCGTTGAGCTGTACGAGAATCTGGGGAACCAAGGTAATAGCTAAAGCGACTACAATCACCACAGCCAATAGCAAAACTCCCCAAACAGCTAGGTCGCGCCTGACTCGTTGTTGCTGTAAAAACCGGATCGGATAGTCTAAAACAAAAGCCAGCAAGATTGCGGCGACAAAAACACTTACCAAGGGTTGAAAATACTGCACCACTTGAAGCAAAACCCAACCATTAAGTATGGTGAGGGGAAATGCTAATCCTAAACTTAACCATCGCGGTAGTTTGAAAGCTGATTGGATCATTGCTAATTGTTCATTGCTAATTGTTCATTGCCATTAGCCATTAGCCATTAGCAATTAACAATTATCCATTCTCTCATTTATAAAATCTAACAAAATACGCTGAGGCATTGGTCCGAGGGGACGCACTTCCCCCGCTACTGCTGAATAACAGCTACCCTGGCGAATTTCTGATGGTGTCAGTAAGCCCATATCCCAGCCCTCATTGAGAACGAGTTGATTTAATTCCACCGTCAGTGGTGCATAAAAGACGTGACGAACAGCCTTTTCATCAGGGTAGCAGCCAAACTCGGAAAATGTTGATGGTATATAGCCAATTTCCTCTAAGATTTCTCGCTTTACCGTCACATCTGGGGTTTCACCAGGTTCCATGTGTCCGCCAAATAGCGCCCAGTAATTAGGATAGACAATAGTGGGGATATTGTCCCGCAACTGCATCAGAAACTTGTTTTCTTGGTAGAGAATAGCGATCGCCACTTGAGTAGCCATGTTCACCTAAGAGCGAGATTATAACTTTTAAGGATCAACATCAAACATTCCAGTTATATTGATAAAGCCCTTGCATGGCAAGGGCTTGAAATCTCAATTAGCGACTGTTAACATCAGGGTTTTTAACTACTTGGGAGCCTTAAAGCCAGCCTTTTGAGCAGTCGCCACATCTGCAAAGCAGATGTCTGGCGTAAGCTTCGCATAGTCTGGGAACTTAGCAGTTTGATAAATGTTGCCCCGCTTTGCCGTAAGTTTGCCCTTAACTGGAGCATTCTTGGGACAGGTTGCTCCTTGAGGTGTCACACCTAACTGCTTAGCTTCAGCCGTGAGAGTTCCCTTAGTTGTAGCTGTTCCCGAATTACTCGAATTAGATGAGGAGGTTCCTCCAGAAGGAGCCGAACCACTAGTAGCTGTAGACTGTGGGGTACTTTCCGCAGTAGGAGAAGTAGTAGCATCATCATTCTTTTTCCCACAACCTGAGATAGCTAAGATAGCCAAAAGTCCAATGGTAAGAGTCCATCGATGTTGCAATAGATGTTTCATAGCCTGTTGATATCGCGCTCAATTTAAAGAGAATACCTTATTTAACCAACAGTAACTTGGTCACTAGAAACATCTGTTGCACCGCTAACACCTCTAGCAACCTCTACCAGTTCGTCAAGAATATCTTGACTCGGAACTTCCCCTTTAAGTACAACTGTACTGCCAGTTTGGGCTACGTACACGGTGTTAACATCATCAAACCGACCGTCTTCATCAAAAGCTAAGGCTACTCGCTTTGCCAGACCACTCTGATCGTACTCTCCGTTTAACCCCTGTCGCTCTAGAGCAATGGTTTCCGTACCCGTGCTTTCAGTAGCAGTACCATCAGTAGCTGCAACTGGTTCGGGATTAACTTGAGCATCTTGAGGCTTTTCCATCCCAAAAAGTCTTTGTAACCAACCCATAAACTTAATCCTCCAAATAAACAACACTAAACTTGCGGTCTTTTTCAAATCCGGGTTATTTCTTGATCGTAAATAAATGTCCCGAGCGGGTTTAACGACAAATGAAAGAACCTTGCTTTAGGGACGCGATCAATAGAGTCAACAACTTACGAAAAAATTGATTTTGACTCTAACCGCAGTATACCTGAGTTCTATGTACAACAACATTTAAAAGCTTTGATATAGGAATCCTAAATTATTTGTGAAAAATGTATACGTAGTGTAGGGTGGGCATTGCCCACCATATCCTGGTTTTGTGCAGCATAGCCCTGCCTACGTATATTTCAAAAATCAAATAGGAATCCTATAGAATTACTGATAAAGCCAACCTCATTATTGTGCATTCTGTCAACTGCTAAGCGCCAGTCAATTTGAACATAAATTTTATTAATCCTCTATTGAAGAAAATTGCAACTTGAATTTCAAATTAAGAATTTTTAATTTTGAAAGACCACAGAGTAATTACTGATGACAAATTTTGCTGACCTTTGTAAAGCTACAGCAGATACTTACAAAACATTCTTAAGATAAAATAAAGTTTTTTCAGGAAAATTCTCGATTTTATATCCTAAATCAACAAACATGGGACATGTACCTGTAGGTACAGGACTTCCGGACATCAATGATGGCGCATGGAATAATTGGGCATGGGGTTAGTAGGGTATGAGGTACGGGAGATAATATTTTCCGATCTGTTCCCAATATCCTCTGCTCCGTTGCCTCTAATCCCCTCTGGATCAGAGCGAGTTCCCCGTGTGGGTAATTCACTATTGCAAAAATAGGGAAGGAAGAGTATTTTGTAACATGTTACATATAGATCGTAAGGCGATCGCAGCAACGTCACAAATGTCAGCTAATTTATCGATAATTACATAAAAATAAATCGATTAAAACAGTTAAAAAGCTTGTTTAAACCGGGAAAATTCGTATGATGAGTTACATTTTTTTTGCAGCTTCGACCGCAGCTTCGACTTGTCCCAGCGATGTAGACTTGGGATTTGTCCAATTAGGTTGGTGGAAAGTAGTTATTTTGGGCATTGTCCAAGGTATCACAGAATTACTGCCAATCAGTAGTACCGCTCATTTACGAATAGTACCGGGTTTGCTGGGATGGCAAGATCCAGGTTCAGCTTTTTCGGCGGCGATGCAACTTGCCAGCCTAGCAGCCGTCATTAGTTATTTTTGGAAAGACATTAAGCAATTGACAGGAGGGACACTAAGAGCGATCGCGGATCGAAACTTCCAGTCAAGCTCCTTTCAACTAGTGCTAGGGCTATTGCTGGGTACACTTCCCGTAGTCGTGGCGGGTCTTTTACTTCAGAAAACCATCAACGCTTGCCATTCCCCCTTCCGGACTTTAACAGTTATTGGGACGGCGAGCATCGTCATGTCTCTGTTGCTAGCTTTAGCAGAAAGACAGGGTAACCACGAGCGCGACTTTAACAAGTTAACCAGGCAGGATGCAATCTTAGTCGGAATCGCTCAAGCATTTGCCCTGATTCCAGGAGTTTCTCGCTCCGGTTCCACATTAACAGCCGGAATATTTCTCAAAATGGAGCGAGAAACAGCAGCTAAATTTTCCTTTTTACTAGGCATACCAGCCGTTGTGTTAGCAGGGGCTAAGGAACTGCATGTCCTCTTCAAAGCTGGTCTTGATGCTAATGGTTGGTTAATTTTATTAATTGGCTTAACCTCCGCCAGTATTTCAGCCTTTTTGGCGATTTACGGTCTGTTGCGCTACCTGGAAAAACACAATACCTTTATTTTTGTCTTCTACCGCTTGGCGATGGGTGTATTTTTGCTCGTCGCTGTAACCGCAGGTTGGTTGCATAATTGATGTTGTTTATGAAGAATTAGTCAGGAGCCATAAGAC
>CAZZYE010000476.1:1353-6289 GCA_964658145.1 uncultured Stigonema sp. | reverse complement strand
ACGCTTCTTTTTATACTCGTATTTATGTTACAAAATGAAGTGCGGAATGTGGGATATAATATTTCCCGATTTCTGAAAAACAAATTTTCTTCACCTATAAAGCGGGAATTGGAAATGCGAAGACCTAGCTTTTTATCAAGAAAGGTAACTTACATCTTGCACCACCGCTCTTATATCGGGAATATAAGCGAATCAGTAAAGCTGAAACCGTTAATTTATCGTTTAGAAACCCCTGACGCTCGTTCCGACGCCGGAGTACCGGAAGATCGCTGACGCTCGTGCCTCGCTAACGCTATCGCTACCGCTTCGCCCTTCGGGTGACGCTCGTGCCTCGTTCGCCCTTGGCGTCTCCCTTTGGGAGAAGATCGCCAGTCGCCTACGGAGGAGCCAGTGCGCTTATACGGGTTTCCCGTCGCAGGCATCTGGCGTCGGAAACCCTCCTCATGCGCGCTGGACTCACCGGTTTCTCTCGCCTTGTTGAGAATGGTGCAAGATCTCAGGTAAGCGGGGATCGGCAATATCACCGGAAAAAATTTAATTAACATAACGTAATATACTACTTAATAATTCTGCGGTATATTACGTTATTTTCAGTGTAGCTTGGTTCTTGACTCTGCTCGGAATCAACTATATATCCATGCATAGAAGCTTCCCTTAAACTTGGAAATCGCATCTACTTTTAAGAGTGCAAATCTGAGTAAATATTGAAAGACGACAACAGGAAAAGCTCATAATTGGGAGAATAAAAATTTACGCAATTCATGAAATTTAAAGGCACTCAGCGATACAATATGCGTAAAAATGTAATGGTGTTGATGGGGATCAGTAATTGGTAAGAAGAAAAGAAGGTAAAAACACTTTTTTGCATTCCTTCCTTCTGACTTTTACCGATTAGCGATTGCCATGCTTAATCCGAAACCTATAATAGAGTGGAGAGTAGCTATGTCTGAATTGTTCCAAGCCGTCCTGGAGAGTGACGAAAAAAGCGATTTGCGTTCCTTAATTAGTGATTTGCGCCAGCAAGAAAAACGGTACTTGCTGCGGAACGACATCCTTAATTTATATACTGAATATTGCTCTAAGTACCAAAAGCCTGAGGAGTTTTCCACTTCCTCACACCTAAGCAAGCTCATTTACTACACCCAGGAAATTATTCTAGAGGAATCAAACCTCTGTTTCATTATCCGTCCCAAGATTGCCAGTCAAGAAGTTTATCTGCTAACAGCAGACTTGAGTGTTGAACCGATGACGGTACAACAACTGTTAGATCTGCGCGATCGCTTTGTGAACCGATTCCATCCCCAAGAAGGCGACCTTTTAGAACTGGATTTTGGTCCATTTTATGACTACTCCCCAGTGATTCGCGATCCGAAAAATATTGGCAAAGGGGTGCAGTTTCTCAACCGCTATCTCTCCAGTAAGCTGTTTCAAGACGCCAAGCAATGGCTGGAAAGCTTATTTAGTTTTTTGCGCCTACACCAATATAACGGTATCCAGCTCTTAATTAACGATCGCATTCATTCACAGCAGGAACTTTCCGATCAAGTCAAGAAAGCGATAGCTATGTTACGCGATCGCCCAAACGAACAACCCTACGAAGAATTCCGGTTTGCTTTGCAAGCGATGGGCTTTGAACCGGGTTGGGGTAACACCGCCGACAGAGTCGGAGAAACCCTGAGTATTCTTGATGAATTAATTGACTCTCCCGATCCCCAAACACTAGAAGCCTTCATCTCTCGCATCCCGATGATTTTCAGGATAGTCCTAGTGTCTCCCCACGGTTGGTTTGGACAAGAGGGAGTTTTGGGACGTCCCGATACTGGTGGTCAGGTAGTCTACGTCTTAGACCAAGCAAAGACTCTGGAACAGCAGCTGCAAGAAGATGCCACGTTGGCAGGTTTAGAAGGACTAAATGTTCAGCCAAAGGTAATTATTCTTACCCGCCTGATTCCCAACAGTGATGGCACCCTTTGTAACCAACGTCTAGAAAAAGTCCACGGTACAGAAAATGCCTGGATTTTGCGAGTTCCTTTGCGGGAATTCAATCCCAAAATGACGCAAAACTGGATTTCGCGGTTTGAATTTTGGCCTTATCTAGAAACCTACGCTATTGATGCAGAAAAAGAACTGCTGGCAGAATTTCAAGGCAGACCTGATTTGATTGTTGGGAACTATTCTGATGGAAATTTGGTAGCATTTTTGCTGTCACGCCGTCTGAAAGTAACTCAGTGCAACGTTGCCCACGCTTTGGAAAAGTCCAAATACTTGTTCAGTAACCTTTACTGGAATGATTTGGATGAGAAATATCATTTTTCGTTACAGTTCACTGCTGATTTATTGGCGATGAATGCTGCTCATTTCGTGATCAGCAGCACCTACCAAGAAATTGTGGGAACTCCCGATAGTGTCGGACAGTACGAGTCTTACAAGTGCTTCACTATGCCGGATTTGTACCATGTGGTGAATGGAATTGAGTTATTTAGTCCCAAGTTCAATGTGGTTCCACCAGGGGTGAATGAGAATTACTATTTCCCCTACTCGCGTACTCAAGATCGAGTTGAGAGCGATCGCCAGAGAATTGAAGAAATGCTCTTTACTCTGGAAGATTCTACCCAAATTTTCGGCACACTCGACGACCCCAGCAAGCGTCCTATCTTCTCAATGGCGCGACTTGACCGCATTAAGAACCTAACTGGTTTAGTCGAGTGTTTTGGTCAGAGTGAAGAATTGCAGAAGCATTGTAACTTAATTTTGGTGGCAGGTAAGTTGCGCGTAGAGGAATCAGGTGACAATGAAGAACGCGACGAAATTGTCAAACTTTACAGCATGATTGAGCAATACAATCTAATTGGAAAGATTCGCTGGTTGGGTGTGCGCTTGTCTAAAACTGACTCTGGTGAAATTTACCGAGTCATTGCTGACCACAAAGGAATCTTTGTACAACCTGCTTTGTTTGAAGCTTTTGGTTTGACGGTTTTGGAGTCAATGATTTCAGGAATACCGACTTTTGCCACGCAATTTGGTGGTCCTTTAGAAATTATTCAGAACAAGGTAAATGGCTTTTACATTAACCCGACCAATTTAGAAGATACAGGCGAAAAAATTATAGAGTTTGTCACCAAGTGTGAGCAAAATCCTGAATATTGGTATGAAGTTTCTAAACAAGGTATTGAGAGGGTTCTCAGCACCTATACATGGAAAATCCACACTACCAAGTTGCTATCGTTAGCGCGGATTTATGGCTTCTGGAACTTTACCTCACAAGAGGAACGGGAGGATTTATTGCGCTACATTGAAGCTTTGTTTTATTTAATTTACAAGCCTAGGGCGCAACAACTATTAGAGCAACATAAGTATCGGTAGGGAGTTAGTTGATAGTGGTTAGTTGTTAGTTGATAGTTGTCTGGAGTTTGGAGTCTGGAGTCTCAAGTCTGGAAGAAAAATTTATAACTCCTAACAACCAACAACCAACAACTAACCACTATCAACTATCAACGATCAACTATCAACTAACTATTTTGCCAACTCATCCCAAGTTTTTTGACCAACTATCCCATCTATTGCTAAATTTCTTCGATATTGAAAGGAGCTGACAGCAATCTCTGTCAGCCCACCAAAAACTCCATCAACTTCAACAGTATAACCATTAAACAATAACAGCCGTTGCAAGACTCTGACGGAAGTACCTGAGTCACCAAATTCTAGAATTGGCAATGGGCTAGTAAGCTCTTGAAATTTTGTAACGCCTTGTTCGTCTATTACTTGTGGTTGATCGGCAATCTTGGTAGCAGATCTTTGCTGAGGGCGAAAACTCTCTGTAGCGGTGTTTTCCTGTGCTTGGCTTAGACTCAAGAGCGGTAAAGAGCTTATCTGTCGCTCACTTGGGACAGTGTTTCCCCTTACCGCTGTCAAAGGCAAACTCTCAGTAGATAGTTGGTGGAATTTTTTAGCATCTACTTTAGAGGAAATCTTATTAAGGGTATTTCGACTAGTATCCTTAACGTCCGATTGGACGTCAATATTCACCTCTATGGTAGATGCTGACGGACCAGGAAGGATCGTTCCACTGAGTTGCATGAATTCAGGTGGTGTAATTTGAGCAGTTGGAACTAACTGAGATAACTGACCCCTTATTGAGTTCTCTACGCCATTGTATAAATCTACCAATGGCTGATCGGGTAAAATTGGCGGCGATGGTTGTCCTGTCGTTAAGACGCCACTCATCAGCAGGGCAATATCAGTCATTGTATTTCATTTTACTAACACCCATATTTCCTTTGACAAACAAAATTGCTCTTATTCCGGAATATTGCGTACTTACAGCTAAAAAAATGTAATAATTTGCTAAAAAAAACTAACACAACAGTATTTACCCTACCATTGAGGTTACCAACAGAGTACAGCTTGTTGTCACCTTAAATATCAAGCTAGTATCAATCTAAAAAGGCACTCACGACATAGAGATCATTTTTCTTTGTCGTATTACCCTTTGTCCTTACTTTGTTATTCAACTATGATCAGACTTTGGGCAATTGTAATCTGTAAGCAAGCTGTGGGATTGTAAAACCTATTACTCTCAAGTAACACAGGAGTGGAATTGCGATCCAGCAAGGCTTTCATAAAATTCAGAATGCAAGTGTTTCTTAAGGATGTTGCGCCGTTGGCGTAGACGCGATCGCGCAGCAGCGATCCGTTGGCATCGCCGGATGTGACAACTTGTAATTAGCTCTATTTCAGTAGAAGCCCCACACTGTAACGCGATCGTTTAATTCTGGTGACTATCTTGTAGGGTGTGTGGCCGTTCGCCCCTACAACTGTGGTCTATTTACCTGAAAATGGCTGTAATGGCGGGAAAGGAATAAGTGCATAAGTTTATTTCACTTACACCTACTAAAGATATATAGCAATCCTAGATGAGTTACAAACACCTCTCCCT
>CAZZYE010000476.1:0-1343 GCA_964658145.1 uncultured Stigonema sp. | reverse complement strand
CTTGTCTTCCTTGTCTTCCTTGTCCCTCTTATCCCCCTTGTCCCCGCCAGTCGCCTACGGAGGGAAACCCTCCTGCAGCGCTGGCTCCCCTTGTTCGGATCTCAAATAGGATTGCTATAGAAGGAAGGTAAACAAGCTTAACCTTCTATTTAACAAAACTCAATACATATATCTTATTTGCAGAAAGAGTTTCTGCTACATCTATGGACTATATCCTTTTCATTCACGGCGTTAATACTCGTGAACAACGCCCAACACCTGCTTACGCTGACGACCTGATCGGTCGTATTCATCACCACATTGAACCCTCCCAAACTATCAAGACAGTTCCCCTCTACTGGGGAGACGTAAATTTAGATGCAGAAAAAAAACTTTTAGAAACACTCAAAGCTTCACCGCTTTGGAACCAAATGTGGTTCAGAGAATTTCGAGAAAAGCAGCTTTTACAGTTTGCTGGGGATGCTGCACTTTACATCAGCCGCTATATTGGTGTCAAGGTTGTCACAAAGCTGAAGCAGCAGGCTCTAGAGGGGTTAAAAGAGGGATTGAAAGATCATAAGCCACATGATGACCGTCTTCACTTAGTTACCCACAGTTGGGGAACTGTTATTCTTTTTGACCTGCTGTTTGCCAGTCGATGGAATTCCAAGGACGTGCCTGGTCATGATGATGTTATGGCTATTCGTGATGCCATCTACGGAATATCTGGAGCAGATCCTAATCCACTGAAAGGCATCCAGCTTGCCAGTATTAACACTATGGGATCACCGATCGCTATCTTCAGCCTGACTGACGTAAATCCAGGTAAAGATGATCCGGAAAGCACCCCGTCCACGTCTAGTAGTCACGATATCACGCCAAAGCTACAGCAGCTACTGGAGAATCTTCAGCAACTGCGAAAAGGAGAAAAGCTGCAATGGAGGAATTTCATTCATCCTGGTGACCCTATAGCTTACCCATTGAACGAACTGATGAGCAGTCTGGTGGACGGTGACAAAAAATACTTAGATATTCAAGATATCATCACTCATGAGCCAGGATTAACCAACTTACTGACGAAGCAAATAAGTCAAACGGCTTTAGCACTGCTGCATGGGGGTGATGCTCATGGCAGCTATTGGCACAGCGAAGAGGTGGCTAAACAAATTGCTGAGATTATATCAGCTTCGCCAACGAGCGCCTGATGAAAGTGTAGGATTGCATTCTTTGAATTGCTTCGCAATGGCGATCGCCCTCAACCACTTTTTCAGGCTAATGCTTCAAGTTTATCTTTAAAGTATCAGATTTCGTAGGGTGGGCAGTGCCAGCCCTTTCAATGCGAACAAATGAACTACGCGCATCAA
>CAZZYE010000475.1:775-6293 GCA_964658145.1 uncultured Stigonema sp. | reverse complement strand
CTAACAACTAACAACTAACAACCAACAAATCACTAATTAACCACTCCTACGGCGAAATTAACCGTATATGGTTCCTCAAGTGATTGCTGAGTACTAGCTTTGATAGTATCCAGATAGTGACAGAGAAACTGCAGTTGTTGTGAATTGGGACGATAGGTGAGGCTTCCTTGTTTCTCAAAAAGTGTTGCAGAGGTAATTGCCTGATATTCAGAATTTTCATTTGCACTTTCAGTCAGCCAGCAGGAGTCTAGATTCGACGGTATTAAACCTGGAGGTAACTCACCTTCCAAGAAAGCTAGCAGGCGTTGCTGACAGCTGCGGGTATTGATGCCACGATTCTCAAATAACTGGATAACTTCGTCGAAAGATAAGGCTCGTTCTGGCAAAAGCCTGAGCAATTCTGTAAACAAGAAATAGTCAGTATACTGTTGCCTAGGTACATCTAAAACCTGGGGATGCAAAGGTAGCATAGCTAGACCATATGCCACTCGACTGCAAGTGGGAGCGCCATTTTCACCGAGATACGAATCTTGAATAATCTTAGCATTAGGTAGTTTTTGCCGTAGCCAACGACTGACCGCCCCTATTGATGTCACCCCACCAGTCACGATAGCTTGATTAATTGCTTCTGTCGGTATGCCTTTAGCTACCAACAATCTGTTTAGTTCTCGATTCAGGCGTCGCACAAACGGGACAAACACTTGGCTTTCCAAGTCTCGTCGCTGCAACATCCACGATTGATCTGCCAATTCTAGGGTAAAAGAGTCTTGGTGCTGCAAAATCAGCTTCAGAGCGCTCGCTGCATCGACCATCGCCTTTCCCAAAACAGAACTTTCTAGGCGTTGCTGGAGGTGAATGCGATCGGTGATATCGGGTTCCCCTGCTCTGGGTAAGTTTAATTCTTCCCATTTTAAACTAGACAGGTACATCTGATCCAAACCAGGAATCGCTGGTTGCCAATGCCAAGGTTTGCTACTATTGCTATCACCTTCAATGCGTGATTTACGCCATTTTAGTGGAAACAGCAGCTGGCAGATAATGTCCTGCTCTATTCCCTTGCCAGCGTAGGCAAAGCCGTGGAGCATGAAATCACTGTGGGTTAAGTCTTCTAGGTTTTCCGGCAAATCAACCAGCGCCATTTCTGTCAAAGCTGCACCAATATTAATCACTAGGGTACTGCCAACGATTGGACGATCGCTGCTGGAAGCAGGACGAGAACCCGCTTGTGTGTTCAATGTTACTGCTTCACCGTTAGCACCATCAAGTTCCGAGAGCAGACTAGCGATCGCTTCTTCTACAAAAAACACTTGTTGGGGATGCTGCACTAATTTGCTAATCAGTAAAGCTTCTCGCACATTGAAGCGATATTGTTCCGACCAGTTAGATGGGCAAGTGCAAATGACACCAGCTATGTTATTGATAATGCTATGGAAGGTTTGCAGGCTAAGATTAGCAGCAGCCGCAGTTAAACCTAATGTTGTGCTATTGGAATCTGATTTTAAGGTCAGCAGCAATTTCGAGAGCGATCGCACAAGCCAAACCAAAGGAACCGTAGAAAATTCATTTAATTGCAACACTGGTTCCCATTTTTGCCGTTCACTCTTGTAGGGGAGGGCTACCTGCAAATATGGCTTCAATAGTGCTGAAAAGAGATTGTATGTCGGATCTGGTGCTGATATAGGTGGCGCATTTGTCGCTAGGTTGTCAGGTACGAATTCTTCGGCAACAGCTGCTGGTATCGTCTGCTCAATAGCTTCTTTGCTTTCTATCTCACTATAAGTTATAGAAGCTGTAGGCAGATAAACCTCTGCTGGTAAACGAAATGAGCGCTTTATAGAACTTGCTTCTGGTTGGTTTTCTGTTGACCAGTAGAGAGGATAAACCTCTGTCGTGGAGCGATTCAATAGTGCAGCAGAAATCCCAGTTGTACCTAAATCGATTCCTAAATACCAAACCGAGCCTAGAGTATTCAGCGATTCTGTATTATCTATTGAGTTGGAAATTGAAAGTAAAGAAGTGGACGGTCTTTCTATTGTTACTTCCTTTTTTCTTTCAGCTTCAGCAACCTGTATTCCTATAGCATTCAAGTCTAGCTTAGCATCTAACTGCTGTGCCACTTCCAGGCCTTGTCGCGTGTTCTGTGTTGTTTCTTGATTTTCTAGATTAGTTACAGCCTGCAACTGGAAATTTATTGCTGCATCAAAGTTAGCCAAATCTTGTTCCAACTGCCGCAACTGCTCTTCTTCTAAGGAAATATCAGCTACTGCGATCGTCGGGGAATCCTCTTGGGCAAGCAAATTTTCTTGTGGCGAAGCGGAAATGTAGTTATCAGATGTGTTAATGATGACGGACGACGTTTGGGCTGGTGCTATAGTGTTGAGTGCAATATCAGAGGATGGTACTTCAGACAACTGCTCACTACTGTCTACACTCACGAATAAGTCGCTCAGCACTGTAATTGTATCAGTACTTGGTGGCTCTTCAATAAAGTTGGGGGTTGTAACACTTCCGGGGATTATTTCAGTATTTTCCCAGACTAGTAATGTGTTGTATAAGTCTGAAAATTGTCCCGTAGCTTTAACTGAATTGTCTTGTGTGTGAGCGTAACGTAGATCCAAAAGGCCTGCGTCTGGTTCATCAAACCAGGGATCTGGCATCACCGTGGGCAGTGGAGAAGAGACGTTCCGGCGTAACGTCTGTACTGTGTTTTCCCCTGTGGATTCATGGGTATCTGTTACCTCTACTGTTGGTGCGGTTGCGATCGCCCGAAATGTTGCTGTGGTTTCCCGATTAGATTCATGGGTATCTGTTACCTCTATTGTTGGTGCGGTTGCGATCGCCTGTGGTTCGGCTGTAGTTTCCCCTGAAGATTCATGTGTGACATCTGTTACCTCTATTGTTGGTGGAGCAACGACCTCTACTGCTGGTGCGGTTGCCAGCGCGGGTGTGGATGGAGAGGTTGTGGTAGCTACAGACAACTCATGCGTTGCTCCAACCTTAAGACTTGAGTCAGTTAAATTGTCAGCGCCAAACAAGCTGGCGTATAATTGATCTACTTCATCACTCGGCTGTAAATCGACAACGTTTGCAGGATAATTTTGCGTTTCTTGGTTTAGCTGCAAAAGCATTGCATCTAGATTCGGTGTGCTGGAAGCCTGTTCTAGAGTTTCCTCTGAATTGTTGTAATTGTTTGCAAGTGTTGAGTTCGTATTTAGTTGTGTAACTGCTAAAGAATGTGATGCTGAGTGATGGCTTTCACTCTTAAACTCTACCCTCGGATTAAGGGTCTGTGCCGTTGTTACTGAAAGTACGGTTGGCGACAATGTTTCATTTTGTACATTTAGAGGAGATGGGTTATGGTCTTGCTTTTGTTGCTGCAATTGCTCCATCAAATTATTGATCCAGATGGCTATTAACTGTTCCCCTTGCACTCCTTTGCTGTGCATTCTTGCTAGTGCTTGGGATAAAGACTCGTGATAAGTGTGTATGTTGCGCTGTAGTGCTTCAAAAACAACATTGACAGTTCCATCTAGTCCCAGCAACTGTTGATCCAACTCTTTGGCAAGCCGTGTTAACCGTTCCACTTGATCTGGTGACTCTGGTGAAGATTGAGTGGAGGAAAATGCTAGTTCTGTATTGCCCTTTTTACTTGCTTCATAGGAACTAGAAGCATTGATTGTGAAAAACGGTTCAAGTGGGGAATTGGCAGTAGTCTCCGCTTTATGGGACGTTAAAGTCGATGTCAGGCGACTCATAAGCACCTGTAAAAATTCAGAAATCATTTTCTCTTGGGTTGCCAACTGCTGTGCTAATGAGTAATTTTGCAATCGCTTTTGCTCTAGCTGCCTAATTTCCTGTACAAGATTTGCCCGCTCTTGCAACAGCCCTTGTAATTCTGTTTGCAAGGGCATGAGCAATGCCGAAAATGCACTCAATGACCGGGTCGGATCAACAAAAGTACCCTCTTCCTGGTTGGGTTGACAACTTTGATCGACAAATCTTGCCAACAAAGGCGATAATTGTGATTGTTGCTCACGCTGGTTTTCGATGCTACCTGCCAGATCCTCACTTTCCCTCAACCTAATCAGGAAGTCGCGAGTTCGTTCTAAAACCTGTCTTGGTTCTTGCCCTTGTCCAGAAAGTATCTTGGGCAAGCGGTTGCCTTTCTGGGCAAGTAAGTTGTCAATGTCTGCGATCAGTGTTTGAATTTCAGTTGTGCGGTTCGTCACTTTAATTTACCTTATCTAGAACTGTACGTCTTGTAGTATGGGAATTGCTTGACAAATTCTGCAATTATGTTAAGAATCCTTAGGCGAAAGCGCGATTGTCATTTCTGTTGGAAACTGTTGGTTGCTGCTTAGACTTTTTGTTTGGAGTTGTGAGCAATGGTAGCCCTCCTGCAGCGCTGCTCGCAATGCGCTGGCTTGTCTCACCTCCGCTTGGACGAATAGGCATGAAAACAGTTAAAAATCTTAGGTTAGCAAAAATCAATTGCCTTAAGTATCATTGATCTAGTTGATTATTGTTTGCTTATTTTATTAAATAATTATGTTTGCAGTGAAGCTAACTCCACTCGTGACGACCGTAGGCTATACACTGCTTTGGCCAAGAGTTGTACCAGGTTTAAACCTAAAGGTAAAGACATTTCATAAAAAACACTTAAATAGTTTTTTTGTGTAATATAGTTGAGTTTTGTGTTTTAAAAAGGCTGTGCTTTGCATAGCTAAGACTTAAAATGGCGCTGTTGCGTATACTGCAGCTTTTATAAAAAAGATTTCTAATGGAAGATCGATATAGCTTGCATGCACCTGTTAATCCCTGGATGATCTCGACTCCCTTTTTTCAAGGGTTGCCAGAAACTGTTGTGGAACAAGCTCTAACCCATCTTGTCAGCCGTACTCACCCAGCTAATCAAGTGATATTGCTAGAAAATGACTGGGGTGGTTCTGTATATTTTATTATTGATGGCTGGGTAAAAATACGTACGTACAATCTAGAAGGCAAAGAGGTGACACTAAATATTCTTGGCAAAGGAGAATTATTTGGTGAAATGGCAGCGCTTGATGAAGTGCCTCGCTCGACTGATGTGATTACTTTGACCTCCACAGTCATCGGTAGCATGCCTGCCCAGGATTTTGTCAAGTTACTTCAAACAGAACCCTTGGCGGGGGTCCGATTAGCACAATTGATGGCGCGACGCTTGCGGCAAGTAAATCGGCGACTGCGGTTGCGGGAATCTGACAGTCAGTCACGAGTGGCAGATACGTTATTGTTTTTAGCAGAGGGACAGGGAAAAAAAATACAGGCAGGAACTGAAATTCCCAATTTACCTCATCGAGAATTGAGCAGTTTGAGTGGACTAGCCCGGGAAACAGTTACACGAGTATTAACACGGTTAGAAAAAAAAGGGTTGATTAAACGCGATTCTGAGGTTATTTGTATTCCTGATTTATTAGCCTTGGAAAGAATGATCGTCTAACCAAAATAAGGGGAGTAAAGAATTAAAAATTAAAAATTA
>CAZZYE010000475.1:0-765 GCA_964658145.1 uncultured Stigonema sp. | reverse complement strand
TCCAACTATTAGAAGGGTTGCTGCATAATAAGACCAATAATTTAATTAATTAATCAATGGTTAAACAAACAAGAGAACTCAATACGACCCCCATTAAGCTTGAAGCACCCTTAAGGATGGTGGAGACTGCATTTTTTGCCAGTACCGCTAGCTTGATTTGGTTTATTAATTTTTACTTTCCTTTGGGACCGATTTTGCGGATATTTTTCCCTGTGCCGATCGCCTTAGTGTACCTCCGGTGGGGTAAACGAGCGGCATGGATGGCAGCGGTCACCTCTGGGTTGCTACTTGCGGTGCTGATGGGACCATTCCGTAGTTTGCTGTTTGTCATGCCCTTTGCTTTCATGGGCGTACTTTTAGGCGCGACATGGTATCGCCGTGTTCCCTGGATTGTTTCTATCAGCTTAGGTGCGCTACTAGGTACTTTAGGTGACTTTTTTCGCGTGTGGTTGTTGTCTGTGTTGACAAATGAAGACCTGTGGGTTTATTTCATTAACGAGTTTACGGACGTAATAGAGTGGGTATTTCTCCAGTTGAAAATATTGGCAACTCCCAGCGTATTTTTGATTCAAGTGGGGGTGATCGGCATGATTGTGGTGAATAACTTTATCTACCTGTTCGTGGTACACCTAGCAGCATGGATACTGTTGTCTCGCCTAGGCAGCCCTATCCCTCGTCCCCCACATTGGGTAGAAGTACTTATGGATTATGAAGGATAGTTATGAATTAGGAGTTATGAATGATGAATTATGAAATAGGAATATT
>CAZZYE010000474.1:0-6295 GCA_964658145.1 uncultured Stigonema sp. | reverse complement strand
TTAACATCTTCAGTCATCATCATTTTGGTACTTTTGTAAGAGCGCCTGAATAAGCTTGGATGAAGAGCGAAACGTGGTTTTCTGTAATTTGGCAATGACTGAGGGGAAATTTAGTAAATTTTGCCGAGCGGCTTCATCCAATATACCTAATAATCCAGTCACTCTTAAACCACGGGATTGAGCAATCCGTCGTCCTAACAAATCATCTATGATGACTAAATTGGCTTTTTGCTGTTCAGCCAAAATTATTGCGTCTCGTTCGCCGGGGTCTAAAATATTCAAATTATCATCAGATAAGATACTAACTCTTTGGATTATCAACCATTTAGGTGGTATCTGAATCCAGGTTTGAACGATATCTGGAGAACGAGTATCTGCAAGTTCTTTTTGAACAATTTCTGGTATGAGAACTTGACCGTATAGTTGCCCAAGTATATCGATTTCGCCAATCGGTAGAAGGTAACAAATTGGCGACGTATCCGACACCACAATCATGACAAGTTCAACTTCCCTTCTCGTCGCAATTGCTCGTGGGTTTGGCGATCGCGCACGTAATCAGTTTCGTCATACTGTAAATCAACGCCTTTTGCTTTCAGAAATGCATCGACTTCTAAGCGCGTGGACATTCCCAGTAACTCTCGCACCTTCCCCACACTGATGGAACCTTCAAGATAAGCTTCTATCACCAACATTTCCAACAATTTCCGTTCTAAATTACCCCATTTCTTTTCTAAGAAATGAGCTACATCATCTGGTAAAGCGAGCTGAATCTGCATTAATAGTTGTACTCTGTTTCTCGTCTCTACTATTATAGTGTAATAGTGCAGCAGTATTTTTCGGATGTTTGTCCATAACATAGTTATATTTAGAAAAACGCCGACAACTATTTATCCAGATGAACGACTTGCTGATTAAAGATGCGATCGTGATTCCTCTAGTTGCTAGAGCCAAAGTGAGTGGAAACAGTAACAAACTTGCTGGTGTGGACATAACACCGTGGGATGCTGATACTTGAAATATTAAAGATTGGTGTAGAAAATAAGCAGTTGAATAGTTATTAATTCATACTCCTAATCAAATGCAAAACAACCAAGGTATAGTGTTGGAAACTAAACGTTTAATTTTGCGCGAGATGACGCTTGATGACTTAGATGATTTGCTTACAGTCCTCTCTGATCCCGAAGCTATGCAGTTTTATCCGAAGCCGTTTGATCGTCAGATGACTCAGGCGTGGATTGAGCGGAGTATGCAGAGGTACACTCAACATGGTTTTGGTTTGTGGGCACTTGTTCTCAAAGAGAGAGGTGAACTTATTGGTGATTGTGGATTAGTTGTGCAAGAAGTTGATGGCGTCGAAGAGGTAGAAATTGGCTACCATGTTCGTCGTGATTGGTGGGGACAAGGTTTAGCAACTGAAGCCGCTCAAGCATGTCGCGACTATGGGTTTAATCAGTTGGGTTTTAACAAACTTATCTCATTGATTCATCCTGCCAACATTGCCTCGCATCGAATAGCTCAGAAGAATGGAATGAAATTGGTTAAGAAGATGGAGTGGAGAAACAAGCCGACCTGTATTTATGCAGTTGAACGCAGTAGTTTATAGGTTGTATGCCCCCTATATTTGATGAGATTTGAATTATGAGTTATAGACACTTTGGAAGAATCGGAGACATCTGGAAGCATATTCCTTTGTGTGAATTTTTAGCTATCGAACAACCGACTAGCTATATCGAAACAAATTCTGCCTTTCCAGAGTACCAGCTGACAGGTTCCTTTGAGCAACAATATGGAATTCTTCATGTACAAAAAAATATCAAAAAATCTCAGTTCATTCAGCAGTCTGTTTATTGGAAATTATTAAGCAGTATATCTGAGAACAGAAATGGCATATCGAAATATCTAGGTTCACCAGCTTTGGCATTGAATATATTAGGATATTCTGCTAATAAATTTGTGTTTTTTGACATTGAGGAAGCGTGCTTAAAAGAAATAGCCGACTATGCTAAAAAAATAAATCTTACTAGTAAGACTAATTGTCGAAATCAAGATTCAGTAGATGGACTTATAAGTATGGTTGAAGATCTAGGCTCACAAGATTTCATTCATGTTGATCCCTACTTCATTTACAATAAAAATGCTAATAATAATTCTTATTATGATGCTTTCTGTCTGGCAATGAGAAAAGGTGTTATGGGAATGCTCTGGTATGGATTTAACACCATTAAAGAAAGAGAAGTTTTGCATAACGTTGTGCGATCGCAGACTGCCAACACTGGTAAAACACGTTTACAAGGAATTGAAATCATGTCAATTCTGCTGGACGAAAATATTTTAGATGTCAATCCGGGTGTGTTGGGTTGCGGAATTCTCATTGGCAACTTGAGTGAAGTTAGTCGTAAGTCTTTCCAAAAAATGGCACGGGAAGTAACAAATATCTATCGAGACTCGACTATGTTTGACAAGTATCCAGGAGAGCTAAAATTTGAGGAATTTGAGATTCAAATATAACTGGCATATGTACATTTACTCCAATACGGTTCAGTTAGAAGCGTCACTCCCTGAAGATCCCCCCAACCCCCCTTAAAAAGGGGGGCTTATTCCCCCCCTTTTTAAGGGGGGATCAAAGCCTTAACACCAAGCGTATTGACATTTACTCCCGTTTAAGCATATGTCTATACTCCGTGCTTTTCGTTCTGAAAATTTTCGCCTGTACTACATGGGTCAAGCAATATCTCTGATTGGTACGTCAATGACTCAAGTGGCTATTAGTTGGCTTGTATATCGCCTTACTAATTCTGCTTGGTTGTTAGGTCTGGTGGGCTTTGCCAGTCAAATTCCTACTCTTATTTTGATTCCTCTAGGCGGAATTGTTGCCGATCGCTGGCAGCGCCACCGCATCCTGCTAATTGCCCAAATTATGGGAATGTTTCAGTCTTTGGCGCTGACGTGGCTAGCTCTGAACAATACTATTAACATTTGGCACATTGCGCTTCTTGGTGTGCTACAAGGTACAATCAACGCCTTTGATATTCCTACTAGGCAAGCATTTATACCAGAAACAGTCAGTAAGGAAAATCTCGGCAATGCGTTTGCCTTATACTCATCCCTTGTAAGTGTTTCGGGTATGCTTGGACCTGCGGTTGCAGGCATATTGATTGCAGCAGCGGGATCGGGCATTTGTTTTTTGCTCGATAGTATTAGTTACGTTGCTGTAATTATTGCCCTCCTCGCGATGCGGTTTGCCCCTAAAAAAGCCATCATCATTACGCGCAAACCTTTAGAAGAATTAAGAGCCAGCTTCATCTATGTCTTCAGTTTTCTACCGATCCGGTCGATCTTAATCGGGTCGGCTTTAGTATGTTGGGTGTGGGGATTTTATCTGGCATTGGGACCCATTTTTGCTACAAATGTATTGCACGGCGGACCCAACACGTTCGGCTTTCTGATGACAGCTTCAGGGATAGGAACGTTGGCAGGCGGGATCTACTTGAGTAGGCGCACGCTTCGCGATCGGTTTGGGAAAGTCCTGGCATTCGGGACAGCCCTAATGGGGGTGAGTTTGATTGTCTTCGCCCTATCCCACGAGTTATGGCTTTCGCTACTCTCGTTGATGGTAGCTGGTTTCGGCTTTATTTTGCAGATAATTTCCGGTCGCACAGTGCTACAGTTGTTGGTAAGCGATGAGAATCGCGGGCAAATCACGAGCCTTTACGTCATGGCATCTACAGGCGCAGTACCCATAGGTAACTTGGTCGCCGGCGCACTGGCAAGCAGCATCGGTGCTGTCAATACGATTATCCTCGGTGGTAGTTTGTGTATAGTGGGTTCACTCTTCTTTATGCAGCAGATATCTGCCTTCGATGACTTAGTGGTCTGTCATCCCAAAAATGACGGGTGAAGGCAGGGAGTGGGGAAGAGACGGGACAGCGGAACGTCTGTACGGGAATAGGCTCCTAAATGTACATAGCAAAATAGTCCTCATAGATTTCAGTATTGGTCGATAGCGTCAGTTCTACTTGAGCACGGTCTGCATCCACATCCGTACTCGTGCCATTGCTCAGACTTGCTTCGGGCATGAAATCGCCACAGTATTCATTGGCGGGTACGGCTTCATTCATCTTTTTGGGATAGCTTAAACCCAGATGGCTCATGATTGTGATAAATTGATCGCGGCTACGATCAGCAAATCGGGGATTGAGGCGTTTTTCTTCGCCAATGGTGGAAACAGTGCGCCCTTTGTAGTCATGGGCGGGATAAACTAGAGTGTCCTCTGGGAGAGTAAATAACTGAATAGTCACCGTATCGTACAGAGTGCCCGCATCGCCCGATTGGAAGTCTGTGCGTCCACAGCCCCGAATCAATAAGGCATCCCCCGTTAACAGATGAGTGTTATTGACTAAATAAGCCAGATGGCTGTCGGTGTGCCCTGGTGTGGCGATTGCCTCAATCCGTACCGCCCCCACCATTAAGGTTTCGCGATCGCCAAGGGAGCGATCGAAAGACCGGGCAGTAGTATTTGAGGGCACCATTACCAGACAACCCGTTTGCTTTCTCAGTTTACCTGCCCCAGTGATATGGTCGGCATGGATGTGAGTTTCCAAACAGTAGCGGAGGGTCAACCCCAAGTCATCCAGCACTTGTAAATCACGCTCAACCTGCTCCAATACTGTATCCACCAGCACCGCTTCTTTCGTTTGACTGTCCGCAATCAGATAGGTGTAGGTGCTAGATTCCGGGTCAAAGAATTGGCGAAACAACAGCGTTGACTGGGGGATGGTGGGTCGAAAATCGCTGCTGTCTTCAACAATTGCGCGAGCAAAGGGTGAAACGGGACGCACCCGCACTGTCCGGGACTGCAACAGCGTTGCCGCTAGTGCCTGTGCCTGATCACGCAGTTCTGGGACGGCGATCGTTTCTAACAAATTGCCTTTGCGCGGGGTGCCCAGGGTATAGAGCAGGGTTGAAGGGTTGCCCTGAGCATCGAATACGGCACCATCAGCGGCAGTATCCAACCCCAAGCCAAGGTCGTTGGGGCGGATCAACCTCTGGTCACGCAAATTGGCGATTAGGGATTGGGGCGATCGACGATAATCTGCCTGTACCCCGGTGCAATTGACCACGCGGCTGACCTGCAAGACCGAATTCGTTGTCGTTTGGCGCCGGCGAACGGTCACTGCGACCGCGTCAGATGCCGCTTGATAGCCCTGAATGCGCCCGGAGGTAATAGTTAGTTGCCCTTCATCCAGCATTGCCTGGACTACCTGACCAATTTCGGGGGCAATTCGATGCCGATGCACATCCCAATAGGGTCCGGCATGGCGCAAAAAACGCTGCTGCTCCACGCGGGGCAGTTGTTGCCACACTTGCTGGGTGATGGGACGCAGGGAATCAATCACCGCTCGCCAGTCGTACCCCTGCACCACGGCCGTCTGCACCTCACTCCTCAGGCGCCGCAGCAAGCCCCGAATCGTTTTGGGTGCGGTGTCTGGGGTTAAGAAGGCTGGGTAGGGTTTTGTCGATTGATGCGGCAGCGGTTTCAAGCCCCGGCGAGACACGGCATAAATTTTGCCCCGATGGTTGCTCGAGTGGAGTGCCACCACCATATCCACCATCGTCAGTCCAGTGCCAATCAGCAATACAGGCGCATTACTTTCAAGCCCTGCCAAGGCATCGGCTGACCAGGCATGGGCATGGTAGGAGTTGTTGGTGCTATCGTTCGGCTGTGATGCTCTTGGAGCAGTGGGCGCGTTTCCCACTGCCAGCACAATTTTATCTGCCACGAAAGTACCGTTGCTCCGCAAGGAGACAATCGCGCCTTTGGCTTGTGGCTCCACTGCCACTACTTCATCAATGACGCGCTCCAGCCGAACGTTACTCGCAGCAGTGGCTTCAGCGAATTCCAGAATGGACTGGATATAAAGCCCGTAGATCTGCCGGGGAATGAAGCTGCTGGCGTTCAGGTCATTGGGCAGGAATTCCGCCAACTCGCTGCGGTTATAGTCCAGCCAGCGCAGCAGATGACCGGGATCGTCGGGAAAGGCACTCATCTTGCCTGCGGATACATTCAGCAAATGGCTGGTGGTGTCGGTGCTGTAGGCAACTCCCAAGCCTATGTCGTGACTGCGCTCAATCAGCTTGATCAGCAGGGGTCGGTTGGCAGTTTTCAACAGGTTCGCCGCTACTAAAGAACCACTAAAGCCAGCGCCGACGAGCGCGATCGTGGTGGTTGAAGAATGTGCTATCAGGAGATTAGAATCAATCACGGTGCTAAATAGAGTGTATGGTGACAAATGTT
>CAZZYE010000473.1:0-6296 GCA_964658145.1 uncultured Stigonema sp. | reverse complement strand
ACTAAATCTGTGATTCTAAACGCGTTCCCTCAAGAAAACAAAAATTTACAAAAAGAGATTTGCTCTCATTAAATTTTATTCTCCCACGCATAAGCGTTTACACTATTAAATTTCACGATTTTGAGAAAATTCTTAACGCAGTATTTATAACTCCTACCACCCATGCAACCATTCAAGACACTCCTGCGGGTTCGGCACTATGAGATGGATGCTCTCGGACACGTCAACAATGCAGTTTACCAAAATTACCTGGAACAAGCAGCTATTGAACACTCAGAATACTTAGGCTTAACTTTTGATATATACCGAGAACTGGGAGGCGTGTTCGTCATGCGGAGGGTGGAGATTGATTATCTGCGCCCATCTGTGGCAGGTGATACGCTGGAAGTTACCACTTGGTTAAAGGAAATGCGCGGTTCCCGTGCCTTACGATGTTACGAAATTCGTAAAGAAAACCAAGCCGATTTGTTAGTAACATCTGTTGCGCTGTGGGTATGGGTTGACACTAAGACGATGCGCCCACGACCAATTCCCAGTTTACTGTTAGACAAATTTATGCAAACTCAACAGTCTGTGATTGTTAGTAGTTAGTTGTTAAATTCTCCGTTTTTTAGGTGAACGCAATACCACAAAGTGGTCTTCATGGGGCGATCGCACTTCGGTTTTTTGGTGAGTGCGATCGCCCTTGGCAGTTTTATCCCCACCTCAAAGGTTATTTTCAACCTTGAACCAACCTACAGATTTGGATAAACTGCGGTCTTAGCACTCCGAAGAAGGGCGATGAAACCAATTGACGCGATACATTTTAGGAAAGAGATGCATTGCACGTTATGACCCAAACCCTACCCATACAAAAGCTATTTACCTTTGATGAATTCATCGAATGGTATCCGGATTCAACACTACGCTACGAGCTACATAAGGGAGTAATTGTAGAAATGCCTCCACCAACTGGCGACCATGAAGATGTTGTAGGTTTTTTAACCCAAAAAATAGCAGTAGAGTTTGAGCGGCACAACCTACCCTACCGCATCCCAAAATCAGCTTTAGTCAGAACATCCAGTGCCGAATCTGCGTATATACCTGATGTATTGTTAATAAACCGTGACAATCTCCAAAATGAACCACTGTGGAAAAAACAATCAACTGTTATTTACCCCGAAACTGTACCATTAGTGGTCGAAGTCGTTTCAACCAACTGGCGCGATGATTACCACGATAAGTTTGGGGATTATGAAGAGATTGGCATCCCAGAATACTGGATTGTGAACTATGCCGCGTTGGGTGGGCGCAAATTTATCGGCAACCCCAAACAATCTACTATTTTCGTGTGTGAGTTAGTGGACGGAGAATATCAAATGACCCCGTTTAGGGGTACTGACCGTATCGTATCGCCTACTTTCCCACAGTTAAACTTGACCGCGCAACAGGTTTTTGATTCAGTTGTGTAGCGTCCCCAAACTCTAATAGTCTGATCGGCACTACCACTAGCAGAAATTTTACCATTAGGGCTGAAGGCAAGGGAGCAAACAAAAGGTTTATTTATAAAGAATTCAAACTAGCATCACAAATCTTCAGGTGTTAAACCTGTCACCTTGGCAATTCTTGCTAACATCCGAGGTCCGATTTCTTCATGATCGTGAAAGGCAAACACGAAATCAGCCCAATCAGGGTGTGTCAGAATTTTATGCGAACCTGACTGGCGTTTGATCTCCCAGCCGATACGCTGCAAAGCAGCTAGGACACGCTTTGCTTTTGTGCTAGACCATTGACTCATGCTGCGGCAAATGAAACACTCACTAGCTCTGGCGCTACTTCTCCATGTTCAAGCTTATCCGCCAACACACGTAAAGCCAATGCTTGGACTCTGGCAACTGCTTCTTCCTGTGTGTGACCGTAAACCAACACTCCAGGTAAACCAATTACTTCAGCCAGAAAACGTCCATCTTGTTCTTGTTCAATTTCTATCGTAAAGTTCATAACCTGTGGATAAAACAATCGTTACTTGACCTCAGTTGATTCTACCAACTATAAAAAAGCAAAAGCGCTCAAATTCACCCGCCAACTTGCCAAGGAACTCTCTAGTACCGTTTCGCGAAATTAAAAATTATAAAAGCTTACATGATAAGCTTTTCGGTGATTTTGAATGGTTGCTTTATTTCCGCCGTCCTGTACTAGTGTGATCGCATTTCAATCTTCCCTTGGTAGAGACAGCGGTTTTTGGAATAGCGAAAGCCCTCCGTGAACTTAGGGGAGGGCTAAAAATGATATTTAGCGCGGGTTTGTTGTATCTAGTTCAGATTAAGTCCCGCACCAACTTTTGTAGTTAAATTAATTTAAAGATTTTGCTTGACTGTGCTGATGAGCTTGCCACGCGCGGTATCCAACATAGCCAGCTGCTGCTGTTGCGGCTACTGGAACTACTACTGGGGCTGCTGCTGCTACTGCTGGTGCGGTCACAATGGTCACTAATGGAGCCGCTACTGTTATGGCTGCTTGTCCAATCGCAGCCATTTCTGCAATCATTCCACCCGCCGCCACACCTCCGCTGCTTCCCGTAGCAACAACTGTTACCACGCTGCCTGCAACTGCGCCCGCAGCAAATGCCGCCATATTTCCACAGTCTGACTCACACTTAACAATCACTAAATCATTATCTGCCCTAGCTGGTGCGGGTAACATTGTTATGGCACTAGTCACAATAAGCACTGTAACTAAACACATCGAAATTAGTCTTTTGGCATTTTGAAATATACGTTGCATAGAACGAGACTCGTGTATCAATGTGAACTCGATTTGAGATTACTTACAACGTAAGCTATGTAAACTGCTTACAGCCTCGTAACAATCAATGAAATATTTCTTACTGCACTTAAATTTTGTGTAAAGTGAAGCCTTGGGCTATCTTATTTTTTTAGTTAATAAATTGCCATTAACATGACCTCAGTTTTTCCTCACAAAAAAGCCAAAGCCCTCAAACCCAGTAGTCGTCGTCCTGCTAAAGAACTCTGTAGTGAGTGCGGACTGTGTGATACATACTATATTCACTATGTCAAGGAAGCCTGTGCTTTTATTAATCAGCAGATAGATAAACTGGAAGAGCAAACGCACACTCGCTCCCGCAATCTCGACAATGATGATGAACTCTACTTTGGTGTTCAGCAAGAGATGATGGCGGCGCGGAAGACTGAACCAATCCCTGGTGCTCAATGGACAGGGATTGTCAGCACGATCGCCATTGAAATGCTCAATCGTGGCATTGTTGAAGGCGTTGTCTGTGTGCAAAACACCAAAGAAGACCGCTTTCAACCGATGCCCATCATCGCTCGTACACCAGAAGAAATACTGGCAGCACGGGTAAATAAACCAACATTGTCGCCCAACCTTTCCGTGTTGGAACAGGTGGAAAAATCCGGGATGAAGCGGCTGTTGGTGATTGGTGTTGGTTGCCAAATACAAGCACTACGATCTGTTGAAAAACAACTTGGCTTAGAAAAGCTGTATGTATTGGGTACTCCCTGTGTAGATAATGTTAATCGTGCAGGGCTGCAAAAATTCCTAGAAACCACCAGCCGATCGCCTGATACAGTTGTGCATTACGAATTTATGCAAGACTTCCGGGTTCACTTCAAGCATGAGGATGGTTCAACGGAAACTGTACCTTTCTTTGGATTGAAGACGAACCAGCTGAAAGATGTTTTTGCTCCCTCTTGTATGAGTTGCTTTGACTATGTGAATTCCTTAGCAGATTTGGTCATCGGTTACATGGGCGCACCCTTTGGCTGGCAATGGATTGTGGTCAGAAATGACTTAGGTAAAGAAATGCTGGAATTGGTGAAAGACCAATTAGAAACACAGCCTGTGATGTCTAAGGGCGATCGCAAAGCTGCTGTACAACAAAGCATCCCTGCCTACGATCAAGGTATCACCCTACCCATGTGGGCAGCAAAACTCATGGGTGTCGTGATTGAAAAAATCGGTCCCAAAGGTTTAGAGTACGCTCGTTTCTCGATTGATTCCCACTTCACCCGCAATTATTTGTATGTGAAGCGGAATCACCCAGAGAAATTAGATGCGCACGTTCCAGAGTTTGCTAAGCGTATTGTTGGGCAGTATAAGTTGCCGGAATAGTACCTCACGCAAAGACTGGCAACGGATGAAATAACGGATGTAACGGATGATTTAACTGTAGCTTAGAGCATAGCGCATTCGTTACATCCGCGCTCATTATCTGTTGCCAGTCTTTGCGTGAGACTATTCTAATCTTATGTTATTAAAGGATCTTCATTAGACATCTCCGAAAATGATGTAGGGGCGAACGGCAGGAGCGCCCCTACCAAGGGTTTTAACGAACGCATAATTAATTTCTGGAGATGTCTATTGACATTACGGCAGTCGGCGTCATTACTGACTGCCTTTCTCTAACTCTTTAGTCCAAAGTCCAGAAATTAATACTTTAAACATTATATGCTATGTAATATTATGGATACTAGTGTAAATTTATCTTTAGTTTACCGTAAGAAACAATTATGTCTGAAAACAAACCAGAAGAACTAAATTCACAAGCAGTACCGTTTTTTGCCCGATTTTTAGAAGGGCAAAGCTTTGAAGACTTATCCGCTCAAGAATCAGAAGCGATTAGCGGTGGAAGTTTTGGTCTAACCAAGAAGACGGCTGATGAAATTGCCCAAACTTTGAAGTTCCCATCTGATCAAGAAGATCAAACGAAAAAAGCCCCTTCTGACAGCGATGAGGCTTTTACTAATAAGTACCCTTCAGACGGCGATGACAGTTTGCCGCCAGACTTTTGATTACATCAGAGATGCGGTTTTGAAAACGTTCTCAGAAGAAAAATACTGTTAACTTTGCCAACTCCATCTAGGGGTTGGCTTCCGATTAAAATTAAGTTCACTTTTTTAATACTTTGCTTTCTCAATAGTTGACAATAGTAAAAATTCTAAAACCCAATGAAAATATTTTATGCACCTTGAGCGTGATGTGGTTTTATTAATTACCCATAGTGGTGATTACTTCACAATAGATAGAGTTGCCGAAGCTGTATCAAAACGAGGCGCACAGCCATTTCGCCTTGACACCGATAAGTTTCCGAGCGCAGTCCAACTCCAGGCTCATTTAAGTAACTCTGGTAGCAATCATACACTGGAATATGACGATTGCTCTCTCAACATCGAGCAAGTGCAAGCAGTATGGATGCGGCGTATTTGGCAACCCGATCTCGGTAAAGACTTGGCTCCACAATTTCAAGCAGCCTGCTCTAGTGAATCATTGGCAGTCTTAGATGGCTTTTGGGACAGCCTAAAGGAAGCTACGTGGGTAGATGATTTACAGAGGATCAGTGCAGCTGACAACAAGTTACGTCAACTGCGGGTTGCATCGGAAGTAGGTCTTGTGATACCTCGGACTCTTGTCACCAACAATCCTCAAGAAGCACGAAAGTTTTTCCGAGAAGTTAAAGGAAAAATGGTTGCCAAGCTGCTCAGACCTCTTTCTTATGGTATGCAAGCCTCCTCTTTTTTCATGTATACCAGCGCCGTTAAAGAAGAAGATTTAGTTGATGCTGAAACACTGCGCTATTGTCCAGTTGTGTTTCAAGAACAAATCCCCAAACAGCAAGAATTACGCGCAGTGTATGTGAATGGTAATCTCTTTGTCGGGGCGCTAGATGCGTCTGAGTATGCAGGATATACCCAAGATTGGCGACGTGGGACAAAAGAGGTTCTTACCTGGCAACCATATCAATTACCTGATAAACTAATCCGTTGTTTGGATGCCTTTATGGCAAGGTTTGGACTGGTTTTTGGAGCGTTTGACTTTATTAAAACACCATCAGGAGAATATGTTTTTTTAGAAATTAATTCTACAGGAGAGTGGGGGATGCTGGAGAGAGATTTGGACTATCCAATTGCAGAAGCGATCGCAGATGCACTACTTTCAATAAGCCATAAATCTAATACCCTTACTTAAAAATTAAAAACCAACTGATAACGCCTATATTTATCTGTAGTTTACTTTATTCTCCATCCTTTAAATGAACGTTTACAACCGGAATAAATACCTTTTTTTTCACTTGGCTTCTAAGGGAAATTTTGGATCTCGCTGATTCCACAACCACAAGGAAGAAGTAATCCCCGTCTTGTAAAAAAAACTAGCGCACTTGTTTCCTTCAAAGAAGCCGATGCACAGAGGAGCAGGAGTCAAACTAGAAACACTCACTTTTTCTGTACTCAACAGCGCTTGAACCTTAACCGAACCGTATTTGATCAGGATTGTTAATT
>CAZZYE010000472.1:0-6315 GCA_964658145.1 uncultured Stigonema sp. | reverse complement strand
CCCCCTCATCCCCCTCATCCTCTACCACACTGCTGCTTCTGTACTTAATTCCAGTCATTGGTTTTTTCCCATCCCTGTGGACTCTGTATCGTCGTCAAGGAAGTCGGGAACAACTTACTGCTAGTCGTCTGTCAATTACTTTGGCACTTAGCTGGCTTTTAGGATACATTTTATTAACAACTGGGGCAGCTACTTCGGAATTTTTAACACTGCGTCTACTAATACTGAATAGCTTTCTCACTTCTGGTTACTTTTTAGTCAGTATCTGGTTGATTGTTCACACACTTAGGGGTAAGTCTAAGCGCTTACCAGGGCTAAGTAACTTCGCCGAGCGAGTGCTTAGCAAGTACTTGTCTTAGTCCCTAAGCCTCAAACTGAGTTCAGTATTTTTATTGATCCTGAAAACTTATAAGACATTTCCTAACAGATCTGGTCAAACCTTGTTGATTGTTGCCATACTTCAATATAAACGTCTCCGGATTAACCAAAAACTTGGAGAAATACTGCTAAGTACGTGAGTATAAGTAGGTTGGCAAGAATCACACCAACTATGTAAAGTTTTGTAAAATAGACGAGAAAGGCTTGTAGTTGCGCTGTCTTCGCGCGCTGTAAACACGTTAGCGATAGCGAAGCGATCTTCGAGTACTCGAGCGTCAGCGGCTTCCCGCAAGGTTAGCGCAACTACGAACCAATTTTGACATACTTAAATAAATATCGGTTTATGCTGCTAAAGGCTAATCTGCCGATCGGCAATTAGCTATTAGCCTTTAGCAATTAGCAAATTTTAAGCAGTTAAGTGTGAGGAAGTCAGTGAGTAGTCAAAGAACTTCGGCACAAGGGGACCATTTAGCGAACACCTCCAACAGTAACAGCGATGCGACTCGCCCTAAGTTTGGACGCTGGTTGTGGTTTTGGTTGGGTATGAGCGGTATTGCAATGGTATCAGCGACAGTAGGGGCGCTGTTTGCGGTTTCTTTGACCAGTAAGCCTTTATTGCATACAAAACTCAGTCCAGATGAAGCGGCGGTATTTGATGGCGATCGCATTGCTGGGAGTGGGCTGCGGCTTTCAGAATTAACTCGCCCTGTCAATATTTTACTTTTGGGAATGAGCGTACTCCCACCAGACGTTAAAAACCCTCCTCCTGAAACCCGACAAATGAGGTATCAGCCCGAGTTAAACTCCTTTGAGGGTCTTTCTGATGTGATGCTCTTGATCAGATTTGATCCAGAGAAGAAAAAAATGGTCACGCTTTCCATTCCCAGAGATACCCGGGTACAGGTGGAAGGTCATGGTGTGCAAAAAATTAATGCCGCAAATGTTGATGGTGGACCTGCTTTAACTGCCAAAACGGTCAGTAATCTCTTGAGTGGAGTCGGAATTGATCGTTATGTGCGGATTAACGTTCTGGGAGTAGGCAAGCTGATCGATGCCTTGGGTGGGGTGACAGTCTACGTACCTAAGGATATGAAATACAGGGATGATTCCCAGCATTTGTACATCAATTTGAAGGCAGGAAAGCAGCATCTCAATGGCGATCAAGCTCTACAACTGTTACGCTTTCGCCATGATGCACTAGGAGATATTGGTCGAATTCAGCGGCAGCAAATGGTAATGCGTGCCTTGATGGATCAGTCGCTTAACCCAAATACATTGGCTCAATTGCCCAAAATTCTTGATGTCGTTAAAGAACACATTGATACCAACTTGACAGTTGAGGAGTTAGTGGCGCTCATGGGTTTCGGAGTCCGAACAAATCACTCTAATATGCATATGTTAATGGTACCCGGTCGGTTTAGCGATAAAAGAGAGTTTGATTCTAGTTACTGGTTGCCAGATAGCCAACACATCAACTCCTTAATGGCTCAGCACTTTGATTTGGATACAGGAAATCAACCACAAGCAGCTAATCCAGCCTCTTTACGAGTAGCCATTCAAAACAGCACGGGTAGCAGACGTGCGGAACTCCAACCTTTAATTATAGCGCTGAAAAAAGCAGGCTATCGCGACATTTATGTTGCTAAAAGCTGGGGGGAACCTCTTGAAATGACTCACATTGTCGCTCAACAAGGAGACGGTAGCAGTGCCGAATCAATTCGCAACACGGTGGGATTTGGGGAAGTGCGGGTAGAAAGCACCGGTAATCTCGCCTCTGATATCAGCATCCAAGTGGGTCAGGATTGGTTGCAGCAAAGAGGTATTTTACAACATTCTCCAAAACCTTAACACGATACAAATTACGAATTATTTAAATTTCCCAATCCAATCCTGTAAAATCGGATTCACTACCTCAGGAGCTTCATCTTGAGGACAGTGTCCTACGCCTTCTAAAGGAATAAACTTTTGCACTTGCGGGAAGTTGGCTAACTCTCTACCTAACTCAACTGGTTCCCAACGGTCAGATGCTCCCCATAAAATAATTGCTGGACAAGGTAGGAGAGGTAAAAGGTCTTCAGGTAAAGGTCCTGTTGAATATGAGGTAAAAGCAAGGAACACTGCTACAGCGCCTGGATCGCGTACTGGTGCCATCAGTATATCTACTAGCTCATCTGTTACTATTTCAGCACTAGCATAGGCTTGTAGTAGAATCGAACGCACGGTTTTCGGTTTGGCTATTTGATTGAAAAAGAATTCGCCAATTGGTTTTATGGATAGCAACCGTTGAACGAGGGGTGTCCCAAAGCGACGATACCAGGGTAAAGTTGCCCGTTTGCGATCGTGCAACAGCCGCAAGGAACAGTTGAGTAACGCAACTCCTAATGCAATATCTGGGTTACTCACGGCAGCTTGCATTGCTACAATACACCCGATAGAATTGGCAACTAAAAAAGCAGGCTCACCCACGACTTCACGGCAAAAATCTGCCAATTGCTGTCCCCAGGTTTCAAATGTATAGGCAATCTTTTCACCTGGGTTGGGTTTAGCTGAAGCGCCAAAGCCAATCAAATCAATGGCATAGACTTGGCAGTTATCCGCCAGCACGGGAATATTTTTCCGCCAGTGCCCCCAAGAGGCTCCAAAGCCATGCACCAGAACCACGGCAGGTCCAGTAGTTCCTTGGGTTTGATAGCAGATGGGGAAGCCTTGCCAAATCCAGGTTTTGTCTGAGGTAATTGTCGGAGTGGAGGTACTAATCATGAGATACTAATTTATCAATACTAATGAGTAGATGTACAGCCGCTTACTACAGGCATAACTCTTTTTATTTTGGCAGTACTCTAGGAATGGAGAATGGGGAGATGAGGGAGTACAATAATTAAAAATTAAAAATTAAAACTTTTTTAATTTTGCATTTTTAATTTTTAATTGATTTGCTCCTCATCCCCATTGCTCTTGAGGTAGTGTACTCCGAAGCCCAAATTGTGTCAGGATTAAAAGTCGCAATTGCAATACAAACAAGGTGTTCGTCATTTTGGGACAAAATTCTACCTCTGTGCTGCCATTCTTAGGAGTGGATGCTGCTGCTATTTATGAGACTGCACGTGTAGTTATATTACCCATTTCTTATGAGGCAACAACCACTTATCGCCGAGGTTGTCAAAGTGGTCCGTATGCTATTTTAGAAGCATCTCAACAAGTTGAATATTACGATGAGGAACTAGACAGGGAAACAGGCTGTGAAGTAGGAATTTATACACACGAACTAATTGCCGACACACGGCTAGGGCGCAGCATATCCGCTACAGAAATGTTAAAAGTCACCCAAGAAACAGTGTATGAATTGGTTAATGATGGCAAATTTGTCATTGCCTTGGGAGGCGAACACAGTATTACTACTGGAATTGTAGAAGCATATCGTCAGGCGTATACCGCAGAGCCTTTTACTGTAGTGCAAATAGCTGCCCACGGTGATTTACGTCACGAGTATGAAGGTTCTATTTACAATCACGCTTGTGTAATGCGGCGGATTGTCGATATGGGTTTACCGACAGTACAAATAGGCATTCGTGCTATTTGTAAAGAAGAAGCCGAGTTAATTCAAGAAAAACAACTTACAGTGTTTCGGGCGCGCGAAATTGCTCAAGATCCAGATTGGATAGAAAAAGCGATTCAAGCTATTCCTACTGAGAAAGTCTTTTTGACTATTGATTTAGATGGTATCGATCCAACTTTGATTCCTGGCGTAGGCACCCCAGAACCAGGTGGCTTGCAGTGGTATGCACTCTGCAATTTTTTACAGCGTCTATGTAACAATTACAATCTCATTGGCTGTGATGTCATGGAATTAGCACCAGTAGTTGATTCAGTAGTTTCACAATTTACGGCAGCCAAATTGATCTATAAAATTATTGGATATCAGGCTTTGGCTAAGGGGTGGTTTAAGACTTGAAGTTGACGCTAAGTTTGACGATAATTCCTTGTTTTTAGTTCCTTGAAACTTAAAGAAGATGACTATACTAGAAACAATTGGTACGCCAGTTGGAAGCTACGCACCAGATTTTGAACTGCCCGGGATTGATAATCAAGTACATCATCTGGGTCGTTATCTCGATAAGTTCCGCGCAGTTGGCGTCATTGCCATGTGTAATTACTGTCCTTATGTAGAGTTATATATAGACAGGCTAAAAAACATTCAAACCGAATTTCGTGAACAAAACTTCACACTAATTGGGATGAATGGCAGTGATGCCAATACCAATCCTATGGAAAATTTTGAAAAAATGAAGGCTTTTGCTAGAACACATGAGTTAAACTTCCCCTACCTGTGGGACTCAACTCAAGATGTAACTCGTAGCTTTGGTGCAAATAAAACTCCAATGGCTTTCTTAATAGACTGGGATGGTATAGTGCGCTACAAAGGTGGAATTGATGACCACCTCCATAACCCTGAAGTTAGAGGAAAGGATTATCTCAAGCATGCGATCGCCTCTCTGTTTCAAGGTCAAGAAATTTACCCCTCACAAACAGAAACTGTCGGTACTTTATTAACATGGCGTAAGTAGAAGACAGATAGTCACTGTACTGCTATCTTAAATTGGAGGGAATTGCAAATTTTTTGATAAAGCGTAACTTCATGGGAACAAATTACCGACGGGTTTTACTTAAACTGAGCGGTGAAGCCCTGATGGGCAACATGGGCTATGGAATTGATCCGGAAGTGGTAAAACAAATAGCCACAGAAGTAGCAGAGGTGGTAGCAACTGGCATTCAAATGGCTATTGTCGTTGGGGGCGGAAATATTTTTCGTGGCGTTAAGGCGGCGTCGGCGGGAATGGACAGAGCAACCGCTGACTACATTGGGATGATTGCCACGGTAATGAATGCCATGACGTTGCAAGATTCGCTGGAACGAATAGGGGTACAGACGCGAGTTCAAACTGCGATCGCTATGCAAGAAGTAGCGGAACCGTATATTCGTCGTCGTGCCATCCGTCACCTAGAAAAGGGGCGGGTGGTAATATTTGGTGCAGGTTCTGGAAATCCCTTCTTTACCACTGATACGACTGCAGCTTTAAGAGCTGCAGAAATTGATGCCGAAGTGATTTTTAAAGCCACTAAGGTAGACGGAGTGTACGATGCCGATCCCCACATATACCCTGATGCGAAACGTTTTAACAGCCTGACATATGGACACGTTTTAGCAAAAGATTTGCGGGTAATGGATACTACTGCGATCGCCTTGTGTAAAGAAAACAATATCCCAATTCTGATATTTGACTTAACGGTACACGGTAACATATACCGTGCAGTGATGGGAGAAGCCATCGGTACGCTTGTGGGAGGTGCTTGTGAAATTAGCTGAAGCTGAGAGTACGATGCAAAAGACCGTTGATGCCACTCAACGAGCTTTTAACACAATTCGCACTGGTCGCGCCAATGCGAGTTTACTAGATAAGGTGATGGTAGAATACTACGGTTCGCCTACGTCTCTAAAAGCACTGGCAAACATTAGTACGCCAGATGGCACGACAATTTTGATTCAGCCCTATGAGCGCAATAGCTTGAGCTTGATCGAAAAGTCAATTTCTATGTCGGATGTGGGTTTAACCCCTAGCAACGACGGTTCGGTGATTCGGCTGAATATTCCGCAATTGACGAGCGATCGCCGCAAAGAACTAGTTAAACTCGCTGCCAAGTACGCTGAAGAAGGGCGCGTGGGAATTCGCAATATCCGTCGCGATACGCTAGATACAATTCGTAAACAGGAAAAAAGCGCTGAAATCTCTGAAGATGAATCACGGGATCAGCAAGATAAACTGCAAAAACTCACAAATAAGTACACCGCCAGAATAGACGAATTGCTAGCAGAGAAAGAAAAAGACATCACAACTGTCTGATCAAGCTCTCAAGAAACATGGGGAGTGGGGAGTAGGG
>CAZZYE010000471.1:0-6319 GCA_964658145.1 uncultured Stigonema sp. | reverse complement strand
TCACCGTTCGCCCCTACAAACGGTGTGGTTCATTTAGGTGAAAATTGCTGTAAGTAATCTTAAGTGCGAGAAGGGAGTAATATTAGTTTTGTCTTGAAATTTATTTTTTAAAAAAATATTTATTGAACTATCCAAAAAATAGATATACATTGGAGTTATGCTATAATAGATGATAGAATAGTATTTTCTTTAGAAAAGGTGTCCGGAATTGCCTCTATTTATCCAGTTTTATTATTTAGAATCTTAATGAAAATGAGCCGAGTTTGATGCGTGTATTACATATTTTAAACCACGTCCAAGAAATCGGTAATGGCATTGTCAATGTAGCTGTTGATTTAGGATGTCTGCAAGCCAAAAATGGTCATACTGTGGGAGTAGCCTCAGCAGGTGGAGAATATGAGGCATTACTTGCACGTTATGATGTTAAGCACTTCAAATTGGATCAAGCTAGGACACCGAGCAATTTAATTAATGCTGCTTGGCGTTATCGGGCAATTGTTAAAGAGTTTCAGCCCGATATTGTCCATGCCCATATGATGACTGGAGTTGTGTTAGCAAGGGTACTGAGAGCTTCATTTGAATATGCTTTAGTATCCACAGTACACAACGAATTCCAGCGGAGTGCGGTGCTGATGGGTCTAGCCGATCGCGTCATTGCAGTCAGTCATGCAGTTGCTGAGTCAATGGCACAGCGTGGAATACCGCAAAAGAAGTTGAGGGTGGTATCCAACGGTACACTAGGTAGCGTCCGTATGGGAAATATTAAAGAGTACCTACCGGTAGAACTGCAACGACCAGCGATCGCTACTGTAGCAGGGATGTATGAACGCAAGGGGATTGGCGAGTTAATCGATGGTTTTGCTCAAATTGCTGATGATTTTCCGCAAGCACATCTTTATTTAGTGGGAAACGGTCCAGATCTGGGAATTTTTAAAGCGCAGGCGCAAAGTACACCTTTTGCTGAGCGGATTCATTTTGAAGGCTTCCAGCCCGTGCCGCAACGCTATCTGTTAGCAACCGATATCTTCGTTCTGGCTTCACACCGCGACCCCTCCCCCCTTGTGATCCCAGAAGCCCGTGAAGTTGGCTGTGCCATTATCGCCACGAACGTAGATGGCATACCCGAAGCATTAGATCATGGACAGGCTGGCATCCTGGTGGCGCCAGTAGACAGCCATGCTTTGGCGGCAGCGATCGGGCAATTGCTGAGTAGCCCGGAAGTGCTGAAAAGATGGAAAGAACAAGCACAAAAAAACCTAGAGCGACTGAGTGTGATGCGAGTTAACGAAGAAACGCAGGCAGTGTATAGTGAATTAATAACGAGGCATAACGCACCAACTTACGAGCCCAAACATCAGGTTTAACGGGAGTTGGTAGTTCGTTGATGTTGGTAGTACTTATGTGCTGCCATCATAAGCGCTAAAAAGCCCCACAAAAACAGACCAGAAGATCCGATCATCGAGCTGCCAGCAGGTAGAGCCGACACACTACCAAGAGCGATCGCACGAGATGCAGCCATAAAAGGATCGGAGCGGAACTCAGTATATTGAAACCCGATAAAGAAAAGCATAATCATTGCACCCAAGTAAAGAATAGCTCCAACCCAACCTAAGGTGAAAAAGGTTTCTAGAATACCGCTGTCAATCACAATTGGTCTGAGTATACCATCCTGATCGACAATGAATGTATTTCCGATTCCGTTCCCAAGAACGTTTGTTAGGGCGTTACTAAGTCCGTCTTCATAGATTTTTTTTCGGACATTCGCGCTGTCATCCTTATCAAGAGTGCTTAAAGATTCCAGACGAGAATTGATCGATTTAGCGAATGGGTCCATCGTAGTCAATGGAACGACACAAATTGCCATTACCAAAATGGTTATGACTAGCCGCATTTGCAGGCGTGCCTTAATTGAAATGAGCATGCTGATCAGTCCCAAAAACCAGCCCCCCCACACAGTACGTACCATCGTTAGTAAGAAAGCCAGGTATCCCACTCCAGCAGCAGCAATAGTTAACGGTCCAGAGCTAGTCAATAATAACAGCAAACCTGCCATCATCATCGAGGCAAAGGGACCAGGGGATGGCATCGTACTCCAAACCCTGATCTTTAAAGGTGCAGGATCTCCAAAGCTGGTTAATTTTGTACTCAACAGCCAAGCTCGGTCCCACTCTGGGGCAATTAAGAATTGCACAACTCCATAGGCTCCTGTTATTAATACGCCCCAGAGGAATGTACTCTTAATGATTTGGCGATATTGAGGATAATAGCGCCAGTTGATAAATAAGTGGAAACTGAAGATGATCGGAATTATCCAATCCAGAACCGCTCGACCTGCAGTAACTGGCGTAGTTTTAATCAATCCTACAAAAAAGGCATAAACCACACTGATAAAAGCTAAGATAAACGGTAAGCCACCTTGGCGATAAGACTTAGGAAAGTCTTTGAAGCAGGTATACAAGGTGACGAGGGTTACCAAATATTGTGATATTAGCAATAAACGAGATTCATCAAAGCTACTGCGATAATCAATTAACCGAGAAACCAACGGCGTGATAAACCACATCCACCAGGTGAAACCGATGTAGAGGGGGGGATATCGCAAATACAGCAAAACAGCCACAGCGAAAGATATCACTATGTACCCTAGGCGCATGATACTGGCAGCACCTGCGGCAGTGGTCACTGTTGTAAAAAGTACCAGCGCTCCGATTGCTATCCAAGCCAGCAGTTCTGGCGGTTGCTGGGGAACCCTGCTTACAGAGGAAGACGTTGAAATTCTCGAACGATTAATCACTTAGCATCTCCAACGTAAAGTGAACTTGATCGTAATTCGTAATTGCTAATAGACATCTCCGAAAATTAATTATGCGTTCGTTAAAACCGAAGGTAGGGGCGAACGACCGTTCGCCCCTACATCATTTCTGGAGATGTCTAATTCGTAATTCGTAATTTTAAAAAAATAATTACGAATTACGAACTACGAACTACGAATTTTTAATAGTGAAACTGATCGCCCGAAGGCTTAGCTTGGTGTAGGCACTCCTGCCAAGTCTGCCAACCTTGCAAGCGTCCACGGAGAGATGCAACCCACTTTTTAAAAGCTAAGTCTCCTTCTTGAGGCAAAAATCGCAACCATTGTACCAAACCCAAAGCATCTTGTGTTCCCACCAGTATAGCCCACACAAAAAATACCGCACGTCGTATAGGTGGTAAATGTTCGAGCAGAACTAGGGTTTCATTGTGTACTGAATTTAGCACAGCAATTTCATTCAACCTGTCTCGCTTGTCCTCATCAAATCGGATTGCTGGATAGTGATCCACTGCCAGCGCCGGATCGTAGACAATCTTCCAACCAGATCGCCTCAACGCTAAGCATAACGACATCTCGAAGTGAACCTGAGCTCCTGTACCTCGCATCCGTTCATCAAAGCGAATTCCCGCGATCGCACTCCGTCGGAAACTCATATTCACACCTTTGAGTACGTCTACCTCACGAGCTGCACCTACACCGATGTGATGGTTTCCAATCACACGCCCAAACCACTGAACTTGACCGACTATTTCGCTGTTGCCATCATCCAGCAACTTGTTTTCCCAATACACCCAGTCTCGTCCACCCACACCGCCTATACGCTGATCTGAAAGATAATAACTCTCAATCCGTTCTAGCCAATCATGATGCGGTGCGGCATCATCATCAGTGACCGTAACAATATCGGAGTGCGCGACATCAAGAGCTGCATTAAGGGCGGCGACCACCCCTGGAACCTTCACTGTCACAGTCCGCAATTGCAAGAGATTAAAGTTGAACTCTTTGAGTAGTGTCCAAGTGTCGCTGTCGCTGTCACGTACTACCACCAGCACTTCATCCGCAGGGCGAGTTTGCCGATGAAGTGCTTGTAGACAGCGAGTTAAGTCTTTTGGGCGACGGTAGGTAGGAATGATGGCTGTAATGGTCATTATATTGACTGTGCTGTTTTCACTCTTGAACTTGCCTTGAAGTTGCTTAACCAACCCTTGACTACACCCTTTAACTTTAATTCTGTATGATGCTGCCACTCAAAGAAAGGAGCAAGACCCAAAGACAATGCGAAAAGACGAAGTCGTAATAGCGGTGAATCCCCTAACTTTTTTAACAGGGCAACGTGTTCTGCTCTTTCTGCCTGATTATATATAGGAAGAAAACAGTATGCCGAATGCAAAATTGCCAACTTACGTCTCTGCTTTTCCAGCAATTTTGTATCCCAACCCCGCCGTTGAAAGGCAGGCAAAAAACTTTCTTCAAAAATCCGAATGTATCCTTTCAATTGCAAATGCTTCCGCTTAGAACGGGCTTTTTTAACATCAGTCCAAACTCGATAGCAAGCTAATATTTCATTTGAATAAACGTTGCCATAGCCAGCATCTGCCATTCGCACTGCCAAATCATAGTCTTCGACAAATTCCGGACGACCTTCATAAATCCTTAATTCTTGTAATGCTTTGCTTCTAAACATACAGATATTCGCCGCCACTCTATAGCCAGCAACAGCTGCCAATAAAGCCGACTCAGAGTTTTGAAACTCTTCTTTTCTAGAGACTCGTGCCACAGAACGATAGTTTCCATACTCGTCAATCTCCTGGATAGCATTATGAGCATAACCAGCCTGTGGATATTGTTGCAGCAGCGTGACTAAAGTCTCCACATAATTTGGCATCAAAACATCATCTGAGTCCAAGCGAACAATAAAGTCAGTTGTCGGCTGGCTCAAAAGCCAAGTGTTGTTGCCGGCAATACCAAGGTTTTGTGGCTGCCGATAATAGTGTACTTGCGGAAACTGCTGACATAGCTGTGCCATAACTTCAGGTGTCTCGTCAGTACTCTCGTCATCTGAAACCCATACTTCCACGTTTGGATAAGTTTGATGGCAAGCACTACCCACAGAATGAACCAAGTATTGGGCTTGATTATATGTGGGTATACAAACGGCAACTCTTGGCAGTTCTTGCATTGAAATTCCTCTTTTTTTGAATTAAAAATTAAAAATTTAGAAATAATTTTTAATTTTTTTAGGACTTAGGCACGCTCACAAGTTGAGCATCATCTGTTTAACGGAATTCGGTCGTTTGAGAAGGTATAATTGACCAGATGGTAAGGGCGCGGAGACCGCGCCCCTACGTGCGAATCGACTCTAATAAATCCACATAGGTTTGCGCCATTTGATCCCAACTATGTTGTTCTGCTATAATTCGGGCAGCTTGACCCATTTGACTCCGTAAGCGTTGATCGCTCGCTAAAGACAAGAGTGCAGCTGACAAAGCCTCCGTGTCATCTGAATCTGGCAAAACTATCCCTGCTTCTGGTGTAACAAGATCCGCTGCACCTGTCGATCTTGCCGTGATCACAGGTATACCACTTGCCATCGCTTCAATAACCACTAAGCCAAAAGGTTCGTAACGTGACGGGAAGACGAAGAAATCTACTGCTTTCATAAGCGCAGGTAGATCGCGGCGGAATCCCAGAAAATGCACCCGGTCACTTAATCCCAGCGATGCTGCAAGATCAAGATAGGGGCTACCTTCAGTATTGCCTACTACCGCCAAATGCAAATCAGTAACTTCAACTAAAGCACGCAACACCGTATCCAGATTTTTCCGAGGGATTCTGATATCCCCTGCAAAAAGCGCAAGAGTAACTCCTTCCGGAAGACCCCATGTTTTGCGATCGCTTACACCCGGTGAAAACTCCTGCAAATCAACGCCATTTAAAATCACCTGCATCGACTCTGGCGGTACACCGATTTCTAACAAGTCCTTGGCAACTTTATCAGAGACTGCTACTACCACCTGCGCTTGACGGAAAGCTTTTTTTTCCCAACGTGCATTTAAAGCTGTGTAAAACCATTGGTAAAAATCGTATAAAACTCGTGACTTGGGCTGACCATGTTTAGAGGAAAATTTCAGCCAAGAACTATGCACAAAATGCACCGCATTAACATCGGCAGTAGCCCAGGTAATCGCACCATTAGCTTTTACCACTAGATCGGAACGATGTTTATGCAACCAATTTGTGCTTCGCCAAGCAAAGATGATGTTCCGGAGCAATTCCGTAGACCACCCTTTAACCGAAATGAAAACCCACTTAACTTGGTTGCTTTGTTGTAATTCTGGAGCCACTTCACTGGCTAATAAGGTAAGGTGATGACCGCGACGAATTGCTTCCCAGGCAATCTCATAATTTACCCTGCCCTGACCATCACCTTTAATCACACTATGGGTAACAATGCAAAGATTCACACTTAATTATCCTTAATTGTTGATTGCTAATTGCTAATTGTTG
>CAZZYE010000470.1:0-6328 GCA_964658145.1 uncultured Stigonema sp. | reverse complement strand
CTAGGGGGGATCAAAGCCTTAACTGAACGGTATTGACCCTTAATGTCCCAAATGTATGTACGCTATTTAATTAATCTACTTGAATATTGGAGCAAACATGAAAAGTAAATCTACTGCGATTATTTTTTGCTTTTTTCTTGGTAGCATAGGCATTCACAAATTCTACCTTGGTGAAAATTTAGCAGGTATTTTGTATCTATTATTTTGCTGGACTTGGATTCCAGCAATAATAGCATTTTTTGAGTTTTTCTCACTAATTTTCATGTCAGATACAGATTTTAATATTAAGTATAACAAAGGCATAGCAGGAGGTTATTCAGGGGCAGCAGTATCGGTTCAAATCTCAGGAGGTTATTCGGGGGGAGCAGTATCGGCTCAAGATGCAACCAGGGCTTTAGCTGACTTGAAAAAGCTTTATGACTCTGGTGTAATTACCGCTGAAGAGTACGAAGAAAAACGGCAAAAACTTCTGAAATCTTTGTAATTAAAACATATCGGTTAATTAACTGTGTCACCATCTACTTCTTGGTTTCAACAAACCCCTTCTTGGGTGTGGTTATCATTAATGCCTGTATACGGGGGATTAACTATTGCTTATGCAGGTTACAAATCTAAGACTAACGTTTGGATTGTAATAGGTGTAAGCTTTACTGGACTAAGTTTGGTTTTCTATTCAAGTAGTATAGGAGTTATGATATGGTTAACTCAAATTGGCGTTGCTTTCTACCTTAAGACAAAATTTTTAGCCAAAATTTATCCCAAAAACTTGCCAATTCCTGAAGAAACAGAGCTTGCAAATTTAGTTGCTAAGACTCGCAACAAGATAGATATTAATGAATGTTCAAAAAATGAATTAGTGAACGGCTTAGGGCTACCAATAGTCTATGCTAATAATATTGAATCACTGCTGAATGAAGGATATATTTTCACCCATACAGAAGAGTTAACGGAAATTGCCGGAATTCCGGAAAATCATGTGGCTCGCATTGCGCCGTTGATTACCTTTAGCTACAATTATAAGAAAGAAGCTGATTTTTCTTGGAAACGATTAAACATATATTCAACTGAGGAATTGGTTGCTTGTGGACTGGATGGGGCGATCGCTGAAAAAATCATTGCAGAAAGGCAACGACGAGGTGACTATAAGTCATTGATTGACGTTAAACAGCGAACTGGGTTACCATTCACGACTTATCGTCATATTGCTTAAGGCTTAAGGCGATTCCTACTCTTGTAATGGCAACACAGTAATTAACTGAGAAAATCTGGCAAAATCACCTGTGTTGTTAGTAAGTAATTGAGGAATTCCGTAAACTAGCATTGTGGCGACTATATTAGCATCATGCACCTGCTTACCACCGATGGGAATTTCTTCCATCAGGGTTAGTAGTCTTTCCGTCACCTGAGGACCATCTTCCACCAGTTGGAAGCGATTTTGGAAATAGCGGAGATCCTGAATCACTATCGCAATAGGCAGTGGAGCGATAAATTGTTGAGGACGGGTAAGGGTAGCCAAATATTCCCGCAACACTTGTCGGCTAATCCACAACTCAACCCTCGCATCGTAAAAGCCCTGAATTGCTTGGGAAGCTGCTTCGTGAAACGGAGATTGAGTCTGACTAGCATACACTAGGATATTCGTGTCTAGGAAAACAGGATTACCGTCCCCAATCACCATACATATCCTCACGTCTTAGAGAAAGATTTTCCGGCCAAGGACCGCAATTATGTACCGGAAAATCGAGCGGTGGACGCTTTTCCTTTGTCTCTGACTTTTGTGACAAAGGCTTCTCATCAATTACCACCACAACTCGATGCTCACCTGCTGAGATATCCGCTGGTAACTGCACTGTGATTTTACCATCTGTTGTAACTGTGGCAATTGTTTCAATAGTCTTCATGCCATTCCTCCTTTATCGTTCCATTACTACTAAAATAGCTTTTCACAACAATTTATCTTTCAACAAGATAATTATAGCGGGAACATTATTTAATTTTACCCCCGCTTTTTCCAAATTAAAAGGTTACGAAATAGGTTACTGATTTTGGTAAAGCTTGTGTCATTTTTCTTTCTCCTCATCCTCAAAAATGAGCGAACCGGTGACGAAGAAGCCGTAGGTGCGACAGGCAAGTGGACGTGCGTCGTAGATCCGACAAGACCCCGATCCAGAATCAAGATAGGGGCAAACGACATGCGAACCCACAGTGTCTTCAGCAATTTGTACCAAAAGTGCGTCGATTTTCTTCTCAACCTCAGTACGTACTGGTGTAGGGATCGCAGCAACCGCTTCGTCAACGCGCAATTTGATTCAATCTGTTTACTCGTCAATAGCTTGTAGAGAAAGAATGCGAAGAATGATAGCCATAAAGCAATATACACCAAGCGGTAATTTAATTTCATTTCACAACTATGGGAATTCCCAAAAAGCTCATCCTATACTTGCAGGAAGTATGGCAGCAGGTGTTTGGGAATTTATTTGTAGATAAGAAATCGGCTCTGTTTTACAAGCGTCTCAAGCCAAAAAATCAGGTGTTCAAAGAAACTCTCATGGCGAACGCACGTAAATTTTCGGGGTCGTTGCCTTAATTTTTCGATTACCAACTTCTCAAATTTCTCGCTCATCAGCTTGACGAAACTTCTAGATCGGGGGATGAAACAGCCCTGCCTGAAAAAGGGGGGTAAGAGGAGATCTGACTTTTGTGTTTCAATAGAGTTACTCAAACTTATAGCAAAGCGCGAGATTTAATGACTATACGGTTTATCCTAAGCGATTATGTTGAGCAAGCGATCGCACAGGCAGTTTACGACAAACTCGAAGACAGCACATTTGCAGGTAGAATTCCTGCTTGTAAAGGAGTTGTAGCCTTTGGCTCGACTTTGCGAGAGTGTGAGGATGAGTTACGCTCAACACTAGAAGACTGGATTTTGCTTGGCTTGAAACTCGGACATCCTCTACCAGTAATTGATAACATTGACCTCAACAAGGAGCCGACCCTTGAGCCGATGGACACCTTGTAAGCGTCGGGATTTTGTCCAGAAATTACGACAGCTTGGTTTTGAGGGACCTTTTTCTGGAACTAGGCATCAGTTTATGGCTTACGCGCAATATCGCCTAGCTATTCCCTCTAATGATGAGTATTCTGTCCCGCAACTGCGGATGATGATTCGGGAAGTTGAGGTTATTTTAGAACGGGAAATCACCTTAGAAGAATGGAATAGTTTTTAATACTAACACGAGAGGCGATCGCATTTCCCCATCTCTATTAAGGATTGTGGATTTAATAAGAGCGCACCCTACCCAACTACCCAACAAAAGTTTTGTATTTTGTTTAATCCACGTTCCTAAGAAAGATGTTTGGAACCACTATCACTCCATTGCTGCAAGTACCGCTTTCGGCAACAATTTATCCTTAAACCAAATAATTCTCGCAGGTACATCATTTAATTTTACCCCGGCTTTTTCTAAATTCAAACGCTCCGAAACAGCCAAAATCAAGTTATTACATTCCGCACGCCGCACCTGGGCAAACTTCTTTTGTAAATATTCCGGTCGCCAATAACCGACAATTTCTAATAAGAACGTGCGACCATCAGGATGAACTAATCTAAAATCGGGAATCATCACACTTCCAGGAATCGGAATTAAGTCAACTTCTCGCTCTAACACCCAATCAGTTTTCAAAGAATCCCACTTATCAGCAAAAGAAGCTTCCAGCATACTATCGTATGGCTTACCAGGCGGGTAGTGAGACACCAAACCACAATCAGAATTGAGAGTAAAACGTCCAGTTTTCCAATTATTTGTATAGAGATCGCGAATTTGCAACGTAGCGGCAAGACTCCATTTAGTAACATGAAGTAATGCCGGGATAAGTTTAGCTATTGCCAAACCATACCGCGTACTAGGATTAAACAAACTCGTAGGACCATCAATCGTAATTGTAAACCCGTGGTCAGCATCACCCTCAATGTAAGCCATCAATTGAAACAACTTAAGATAGCGAAACAAAAGCTTATATTGTCCGGGAACATTACGATGGGCATTTATTACCAATTGACTAGCCTTATAAAACACACCCTGCACCTGAGATAAATTATATCGATGCAATAAATCCTCTGGAGTAGGTGCATCAAAAGCAGTCAAAATCTTATTCTCCGCCAAATCAGCATATAACCCATCACGAACCTGCTGCAACGAAACTTCCCGCTCAAGTTCACGACTCAACTCATCAGCAACTTTACTCAAAGTAACTTGTGCCAACTCCCGACTTGTGATCGATTTCGCCGCCAGAGCAAACACCCTTTCTCGCAACATTTGCGGTTCCATAGGACTAACCACCTCAAACGTGCAAAAACTGCTTTTAAGAATATAAGCCAAACCCCGCTTCACCCTATAATCTGGAGTATCCCCCTCCAACTCCAACAACCGACGCTCAAGCGCACCTTGAGTATCACCTACCACCTCCCGAAAACAAGTCATTAACTCAATCGCCACCCCCAAACTCTGAGTATCAATCTTCAGTTTCTTCGGGATTATCTCCTCCCCATTTTGCCTGTAAGTCAGTAGATCTGTTGGTAACATAAGAATTTTGAACCGCAGATGGACAAGCCAGTGCGTTGCTAAGGCAGCGAGCGCTGCAGGAGGGTTTCCCGACAGAGGCGACTGCCGAAAGGGTTCCCCGCGTTGAAGCATCTGGCGTGCAGATAATTTTAAACACTATTCACGTTCATCTGCGTTCGTCTGCGGTTTATTTTCTATTGAATAATTTATCTCCATTTGCTCAGCAGCCTTATAACTCTTTTCCTGACCACTACCATAAATAACCTGCAAATTCCCTCTTCTCTCCTCCTTCTCTTGGCGTCCTTGGCGTCTTGGCGGTTCATTCCCTCTTCTCCTAGCCGAAGTCCCCTCCTCACTAGTATCCTCCGCCACCACCTCATATAAAATTGCCCGCTTATCCTGCGTCTTCCCCTTCCTTAACACCCTTCCCAAACGTTGAATATACTCCCTTGCCGAACCAGTCCCAGATAAAATAATTGCCACACTCGCCGCAGGCACATCTACACCCTCATTCAACACATGAGAAGCAACCAGACTTTTATACTCACCCTCCCGGAATTTAGTTAAGATCTCGTGACGTTCCTTTACCGGAGTTTGATGGGTAATTGCCGGAATCAAAAACTCATTAGAAATGCGGTAAACCGTGGCATTATCAGCAGTAAAAATCAAAGCCCGTTCTGGATAATGTTCCGCAAGTATGTTAGCAAGAATTCTTAATTTCCCATCAGTCCCCAAAGCAATTTCTTTAGCTTCGCGGTGTGCTAACATGGCTCTACGTCCAGCTTGCGATCGCGCACTCATTTGCACAAAATACTGCCAACCTTGAATACTCCCAAGAGAAATCTTTGATTCCCGTAAAAAATCATTGCGGACTTGAATGAGTTGATTGTAGCGCTCCCGCTCCTGTTGCGCTAGTTTAACCTTAATTTGGACAATTTCATGTTCTGCTAACGCCTTTCCTGCCAGATCCTCAGCCCGCTTGCGGTAAACTTCTTTACCTATAAGAATATTCAACTCAGCATGTTTACCATCAGTGCGTTCTGGTGTAGCGGAAAGTCCCAAACGATAAGGTGCGATCGCGTACTCAGCAATCACCCGGTTAAAATCTGTCGGCAAATGATGACATTCATCAAAAATTAACAACGCATACTGATTCCCCAGGGTTTCTGCATGAATTGCTGCACTGTCGTAAGTTGAAACGAGGATAGGTGTCTTATCTCGCGAACCACCCCCCAGCAACCCCACCTCAGCATCAGGAAACGCCGCTACTAGATGTGCATACCACTGATGCATTAAATCCAACGTCGGCACTAAAATCAGTGTTGTTCTCGGCGTCGCTTGCATTGCCATTTGCGCCAGATAAGTCTTTCCTGCTGCTGTAGGAAGCACCACCACTCCTTGCCTTCCCGCCAGTTTCCAAGCTGCTAACGCCTCACTTTGGTGGGGGTAAGGTTCCATTTCCAGACTGGGAACTAATTCTATGGGAAAAAATGCCTTTGCCTCATCGACAAAGTTGGTATCGTCCGCTTGTAGTGCTTCCACCAAAGAACGGTATTGAATTGCCGGGATGCGGAATTTTTCAACTCTATCATCCCATGTGGCGAAATCCATCCAGGCTCTACCGCGTGCTGGTGGATGCAGAATTAATGTGCCACGATCAAAAGTTAATGTAGGGGTGCGAGCCATTTATAGTTAGGAGTTAGGAGTTATGAGTTAGGAAGAGACGTTCCGGCGGAACGTCTGTACTTAGGAAGAGACGTTCCGCC
>CAZZYE010000469.1:0-6346 GCA_964658145.1 uncultured Stigonema sp. | reverse complement strand
CTGCTTGTGTACGACGATCTTTTAGGTAGGAGAAGAACTCGCGACCTTCTCGTAGGCGGCGTACTAACATTTGGGGATCGCTGAGCATTTCACCCACTATTGGGATGATCGCTTTGGGTCGAAAGTAGAACCGACGGTACAACTGCTCGACGGCATCTTCAATCTCAGTGCTGGACAGGTTCGGATATTGTAGTGAAGACATTTGAATCCCGGAATTTGCCACCAGGGAATTGGCGTTGGTAAACCAACCGTTAGCCTGAGCTTGTCGATAGAGTTCGGTACCCGGATAGGGGGCGGCGATGGAAACTTGGATGGTATGAGGACTAATCTCGCAAGCAAAGCGAACAGTTTCTTCAATTGTCTCACGGGTTTCGTTTGGCAACCCGATGATAAATGTGCCGTGTACAGTGATGCCGAGTTTATGGCAATTCTCCATAAACTTTCGCGCCACCTCCAGCTTAATGCCTTTCTTAATTCCGTCCAGAATTGGCTGATTGCCTGATTCAAATCCTACCAGCAACAAACGCAAGCCGTTGTCACGCAGTTGCTTGAGAGTATCGTAGTCTAAGTTAGCGCGGGCGTTGCAACTCCAAGTCAACTTCAGTCGCTTCAAGTGTTCGCTGATGGCGATCGCCCGCTGTTTATCAATTGTAAAGGTGTCGTCATCAAACATGTATTCCCGCACCTTGTCACCAAAGATAGCTTTGGCTTGTTCCATCTCCAAGCCTACTGCTTCTGGACTTTTAGCGCGGTACTGGTGACCACCAATAGTCTGAGGCCAAAGGCAGAAGGTGCATTTTGCCGGACAGCCGCGTCCGGTATAAAAAGAAACGTAAGGATGCAGCAGGTAGCCGATGAAATATTTTGTAATGTCTAAGTCACGCGCATAAATTGGCAGGACACTGGGCATAGCATCCCAATCATGGATCAATTCGCGCTCCTCATTATGTATTACCGAGTCGTTTGGACCACGGTAGCTTAGACCCTTGATCTGGTCCCAAGGTTTGCCTGACGCCACTTCCTTGCAGGTGTAGTCGAACTCGTTGCGACACACAAAGTCGATGACTGGGTTTTCACGCAGTGTCTCCTCCGGTAAGACTGCTACATGAGCTCCGATAAAGCCAATTTGCACATCCGGGTTCAAAGCTTTAATTGCTTCAGCACACTTCGCATCATTCTTCAATGAGGGTGTGCTGGTGTGCATGATCACTAGCTCATAGTCTTTGGCAATTTTCAGCACATCTTCCACAGTTTGACCATGTGGAGGAGCATCCACAAGCTTGCTACCAGGGACAAGGGCGGCAGGTTGCGCTAGCCATGTGGGATACCAAAAGGAGGTAATCTCGCGCTTGGCTTGGTATCGCGAACCTGCACCGCCGTCAAACCCATCGAAGGAAGGAGGACTGAGGAACAAAGTTTTCTTCACTGATATCTCTCCTTTAGTTGAGCAGAGTCATAGACGAATTGCACGTTTTTAATGTAACTTACCGCAATCGGCGCGATCGGCAAGTTGATGCCATGAGAGTGGATGCTTGTTTATTTAATACTAGTTGCCTGCTCAATGAGTGCAAGAACATCAGTGCGAGTGAGTTTATCTTTGCCATTAGCAAGGGCATTCAGTGTACCATAAGCTAAGGTCAACGGAATTTGACAAAAGTCTAAGGCAGGTCCAGCAGGAAGAGCATTAGTGTACGCATCTGCCATCTTTAGATTGCGACGAGCATACTTTTGCATATCTTCCGCACTCCAACCTTGTGGGAAGAAGTCTACCCCACGCGCCAAATCATCTATGTGGTTACGGAGCATATTCACCACTTGTAAGCCTCGACCAAACCCAATCGCCTCAGTACGGTTGGTTTGTGTCCCATCGTACCAAGCCCATAAATCTGAGAGTAACAAGCCAACCGCGCCTGCAACGCTAAATGTGTAACGATCTAAATCCGACTCTGTATTAACTTTCCAGTTATTTTCTGCCCAGAAAGACATCCTGTCCGCCATCGCAGCAGTAGCATCCCAAATCCGAGGTGCAATAGTCGCAGGCGCTAAAAGCGTCCATTCTCTAATCCGAATGGTTACCTCTGGTAGTAAATTCTCGTGCGTGTTCAAAGGAGCGAAGGCATCAACTTCAAAGCCATCTACCCCAGCTTCTTGTAATGTCAAGCTAATCGCACGCAAAAGTTTTGCCTTAGTAGGGTTATCCAGATCTGGATGATCTTCAATTTCATCAATAGCGCGAAAACACAGGTACGCTGATGCCACTGCCTCTTGCAAGCCTAGCGGTAAACGAATGATTGGGATGTAAAAAGTTCGGCTAGTCTCTTTGAGGTTTTTCAATGCATCTCTGTATAAGTCCATTTATTGCCACTCCATAGGGTATTGTCAACTTAGGCTGATATGGTGAAAAATTAACTGCTCATCATAAAAAGTTGGGACGATCCAAAAGGGTAACCTCTAGAAAAGTTCATAAATTTTAGCGGACTCCGATAGAAGTGCAGAAGCAGAAATGTAGCATCTGAGACTCACTACAAATGAGTAAATACACTGTTTCTATCAAGCTGGATATCAGAGCCAACCTTGCACCTCTTTTGCTTTTGACAATAGCACTCACCTGAGGATGTAAAGCTACTTGTAAGTGTAGACACCTCAGATTAAACAATTTCAGCGTCATTAAAACCATAAACCGCCACGCCAGTTGCAACAAGTGCGGGCATTGCCAACGCCAGTTGCCGTGACGGGATACCCTCTTAGAGCTTACGCTCCCCAACGCACTGGCTCTCGTTTTTTTCATCGTTTTCGCGGAGTGGCTATCTACGATTGCTGCGCTAATGGTAGAACTTTTGCCTACTTGAACATGTAATTTCCGCAGGAGGCTGCGTTTCATCTCTGCCCACATCCTATTCCTTTGCCAACAGTGGAAGTATTTGTTGTATACTGTCTGTCCCTGAAAGTCTCCCAATAGTTCCCGCCAAGTGCGAACCTTGTGGAAGAGGTCAATCATACGACTCGTTGCTTTTTCACTCTTAAATAAAAGTTTTATCATCTGCCATTGGGCATGACTTAAAGCTACGGTGTAAGCGAGTCGGGGCATTAGTGCAGGACTGTATACCATTGATCGCTATCCTTATGTTGGCTTCATCATGAGCGCATTTCCCCTTCACTTTTTCTTTAAAAACGGTCATGTATTAAAAAATGGTTAGTGCAATCTGATTACGTTGCAACTGCGTAATCTCTGGCAATCAGTTTTACTTGGTTTCCAACTTCACCCTTTTTAATTAAGAGAATTTGTCTCTCCCAGATTATACTCATCATTTCGTATTCTTTAAACATGCGTCAAGCAGTGTAGAAGAATTTTCACTGCATTTTTAGATTGACCAATAATTTTATCTGTCAATGGTCTTGCTCCACAATCTAATTGCAATAATTGGCTGTTATATATTGAATTTGCATGATTTTATATCAAGTTTGTCCTTTGTCCTTGGTAATTTGTAATACAAAGGACTAATTACTAAGGATGATTTCACAAAAAAATCTGCTCTTTATATGTGCGTTAGCCTTGACTAATGACAGTTACTATGAAAAGATAGTCAGTTTTGATTTGCTTTACAAATGCAGGACTTAAGCACCATGTGCTGAAACCCTGTTTTTTCCTAAATATGAGGAACGAACGTCACCCGTAAGGGCGTCCAGGCTTCCAATCTGTAGGCGTTTCACCCTTATTAGCGAAATTGTTATTAAAAACTGGGTTTTTATTTTTAGTCCTAAAATGTTTGCCTTACTGGATAGATAATTGTAATCTTGACAAATGCCATACAATATACTGGGATGGTGTGGCAATTTTTAATTTTACTCGCGACAGGTAAAGTATCTTAGCACGCTTGATAAGCAGTCACGCAGATTTCCTGTGCAGCTGGCTCAACTGTCATATGGCAGCCATTGTTTTGGCTGCTGCCATGATATTCACGGTAGTTGACCAAAACTCGCAATGGCTCATCCCCCTGTCTTCTAGACATGGGGATGAGCCATTGCGGGAATTTATTCCCCGTCAATCATATTGAAAACAAAGCACTTTTCATATAGAATAAAACAAACTGGTCGGCGTGTCGGCCGCTACCCCCGGACTGGGGGAAAGTTATGCCGTCGCGCGGGTACGCGCGCCCGCGGCGCTAACGGAAGATATCGATCCTTAATGGGTGGAGTCCAGGAACCAAACTATCGGGAATCACCGCCATGTGTGGGAAACTCCGACAGTTGGATATCTAAAAGATACGGTTGAACCGAGTAGAGAATCCCTTTGCCTTTAGGCATGGGGAGTGTCAACATCGCAATTTGCCGTGCAAGGAGGAGCCAGTGCTGTTCCATGCGTGTCAACTTAAGCTGTAACCCTTGAAAATACAAGCGTTTCTCGTTACTCAGCTTGTGCCTAGTAACGCAGATCGTCCGGCTCTGCCTCCTTACTCTTTTTGGCAGCAGCCCACAAGAATGCATTCCCAAAGCAAAGTGGGAACGAGAAAACGAGCGTTGGTTGGTACACGTCAATGGTTTGACCTTAAGTTGACACCAATGGTGCTGTTCGCGATCCTCGTTAGCGAAGCGGTAGCGATAGCGAAGCGATCTTCCGGTACTCCGGCGTCGGAACGAGCGTCAGCGATCTTCCGGTACTCCGACGTCAGCGGTTCGCCATTTGTCGTACCAACCGATGAAATAAATCACTCATCACCCTTGCCCCTAATCGCTGTCTCCCTTGCGTAATTGCTGATTTACAAAGCACTCGCCAGTATTTACCAACCTTGATCCACGCATCAGTTAGACCATCAATTAAGTTCTTGAGTACATCTCGCATCAAATCTCTCGACCATAGGCTCATTGCAATTACAAGACTGACTACCAACTTTGCTGGTAATAGGCGATTACCCTCTTCTGACGCTTTAGTTTTAGCGATGCCCCAAGGGGGCTTGCCTGTTCAATTGCCGTTGCCGGAATTGCCATCCAATACGGTTCAATTAAGCCTCAAAGTATTGTAAATTAAGGATTGTTCCTTTGAGTGTGGTGCATCTCAAAGATTTCTCGCTGCTGTCTGTTGATATACAAAGTAGTGACTTATTCAAAGTAATCGAGATGGCGATTCAATACGGTTCAGTTAGGGCGCTCACGGTAGGAATTTTAGGTATGTAGAGACGTTGCAATGCAACGTCAAGACAAAGGTTATCCGTAGGTACACAACTACTGAACCGTATTGGGTTCCGCTGCGCGTCTAAATTCAAAAAAAGTAATGTTTACAATAACAGATACGATTGCTATAGTCTTGTTATTAACTATTTTTGCTTTGACTCTTAGCACGAGCTAAAAATTTATGAAATATAGCTCTATAGACAGATAACTTCATCAAGCAATATTCCTTACCCTTAGAAAGAAAGATAACATTTATTTCTCTATATATTTAAAAATTAAATAATATTAAGTTTTTATAAAAATGAGCTTTAAAGTAAGCACGCTCAGAAGGGTGATAATTTTTTTACCGTTTGTTTGTCTGATTGGTTATCTACTACTTGGCGGCAGTGCAGCGCTACTACAAAAGAAGACAATAACATCAAATCCAGATTCTACTAATTGGAGTAAATATCCAAGTGCTCGACTCGAATTGACGACAAAACAAAGGGACAAGTCTCAAGATTCTCCTAGTACCTCGGTCAATACCACTGCAACTATAAGAAACTACAGACCCAATTACAAGATTGCCTGGGCACATCCTACTAACTATGGAGAAAGGTTTGCTCGTGACATTAATGGTATCCCTGTTAATAATAAACCGATTATCGTGCTTCATGAAACTGATGCTTCTGCGTCCAGCGCCATTAATTTTTTTCAAGAGCCTCACTCTAATGAAAACGTCCAGGCGAGTTATCACACTTTGATTTCGTTAAATGGAACAGTTATTTATCTAGTTCCACCAGAAAAGCGAGCCTTTGGTGCAGCTAACTCAGTGTTTGAAGGCTCTCATGGCTCAGAGACAGTAAAGACTAATCCCCAGATACCCGCATCTGTGAATAACTTTGCTTATCACGTCTCTTTAGAAACGCCGCCAGATGGTCATATGAATAACCTACCAACCCATAGCAGCTACACTGAAGCTCAATACCATTCTCTAGCCTGGTTAATTGCTCAAAGTAATGTTCCAGATGAGCGGATTACCACCCACCGCATTGTAGATCGCTCAGGTCAAAAAATTGACCCTAGGAGTTTTGATTTTTATAAGTTCCTGAATTTACTTCATTACTATCGTGGTGGATTCTAGAAAAAACAAGAGCGCACGAATATTCATTAAGAGGGAACAGGGAACAGGGAACAG
>CAZZYE010000468.1:0-6370 GCA_964658145.1 uncultured Stigonema sp. | reverse complement strand
TACTAACTACTAACAACACTTTTAAAACACCTCTAGTTTGAGCGCGTTCAAAAGCAGCAAGTCCTTGTGTGAGGGGGTAGTCAGCATGAATAAGGGGCTTGACGTTTACTTGTTCTTGTGATAATAAAGCGAGAGCCGGAGCAAAGGGACCACAACGGGAGCCAATGACAGTGATTTCGTCCACGACCAAGGAGGAAGCATCCAAACTCAGCTTACCAGCATAAGTACTTTTGAGTACCAGAGTTCCCCGTGGACGCAAGGCACGTTGGGCTAGAGCAAATCCTTCAGCGTTACCAGTACACTCTACTGAAATATCAAAGGCTCTGTCTGCAACTGCGTCGGCTAGACCAACTTTGATACCTCGGTCCTCTAAGTTACTGAGTTTGTCTCGATGACGCCCTACTACCAACAGGTCGCAGCCAGTTAAAGCTAATGTCTGTGCTACTAGTTGCCCAAGCTTACCATCTCCAACAACTAATACTTGGCGATCGCTCCGCAAAGCTACCTGCTGTTGAATTTCCAGGGCGGCTGCCAAAGGTTCAGTAAATGTTGCTACTTCTGTAGGGACATGATCGGGAACAGGATACAAATTCTTGCTCGGCAAACAGAGATAGTCGGCAAAGGCTCCGTTACGGTTGACAATGCCAAGAACAGTGCGGTTCTCGCAGTGAGTCGGTTGTAAAGCTCGACAATACCGACAATGTCCGCAGGCAGCATTGATTTCTCCGACTACGCGCTGGTTAACTAAGTGTTCTGGTCCTTGTTCAACGACCCCAACAAATTCGTGTCCTAAAATGCCAGTGTAGGGATAGTAGCCTCTCTTGAGTTCTAGGTCAGTGTTACAGATCCCAGCGCACAGGACCCGCACTAAGGCTTCCCCCGGTAGCGGTTCGGGAATGGGGATGTCGGTGCGTAGTTGCAGTTGGTTGTTTTCGAGCCAGAGTCCTTTCATCTAAAACTCCCGATACGTTTGGAAAGTGTACATCTTCTCCCAAGGGGAGACGCTGCGCGAACAGACCACGGAGGAAAAACGAACGACCTATTAAAATAGGCGTCAATATTTGGATGTCGCTACCGCCTTGGAGTTACTAAACCCGGTGTGTTTTTGTATTACACTTTCAACGGGACAATTACCGTCTCAAATTTTTCACTTTGTACGCGTAGCACCTGTATAAACTCCCTTTCGGGGTGATTGTACCCAGTGCCAATGTTAAAGGGCGGCACATCCAGACAGCACTGGTTTAACCCTCTACGCCTGATTAACTGTCTGGTTCTAGAGCTACAGACTGGCTGCGCATTCGTAAGTAGGAACTTAAACACTTCCCATTAACGGAGTACTCAAGGTACTTAGGCGGGTCAGCTTAGTGTGGCTTGGGATTTGTTGCCTCTAGCGTTTGCTAGAAGCCTCGTGTCTTTAAACCGGGGTTGCTGACAAATATATATATTGTACATTTCTCACAATACAGATAATTTATACTTTAATAAATAAGTAATCACAATTACACTTAAAATGGGCGGGCAGGATGCCCACCCCACAAGAAGTTAAATATCTTGTGGGTAGGAAAGGATTGCCCAACCCAAAATAAAAATTGTATTTTATGTTTATTTATCTCCATCTAGTTATGATGGCAAACTGCTGGAGTTGATTTGGATGGTTGATCCAGCATGACGCAAACAACATGAAACAATTGATCCTCACCCAAGTATTTGCCCTATGGCTGGGAATATTTTTACTTTGTAGCTCATCGACTTACGCCCAGCAACAAGTGCAAAGTTCCTGTTCTCAGGAATTCGTTGCTAGTAAGTGCGTTAAAAGTATATCCCAAATTATGCCAAAACTGGCACAAGCAAATGTGGTGTATCTGGGAGAAACTCACGACAGTCTTGAAGACCACAAAAACCAGCTAAAAATTATTCAGGAACTCTACCAAACCAATCCCAAAATCGCGATCGCACTGGAAATGTTCCAGCGCCAGAGTCAAGGCATTGTCAATCAATATCTTGCCGGAGAACTCACCGAAGAAAAACTTTTAGAGAAAAGCGAGTACAAAAAACGCTGGGGTTTTCCTTGGGAAAATTATGCCCCAATCCTCCGGTTTGCCAAAGAAAAAAAACTGCCCGTCTTAGCCTTAAACACACCCTCAGAAATTACCCGCAAAGTTGCTCGTGAAGGTAAGATGAGCCGAGCACCATCTGAACGGCAACTTATTCCCCCCTTCTCGGAAATTCGCACTGATAATGAAGAGTATCGCCAACGCTTACTTGCAGCCTTTCAACAACATCAAGCCGCAAGTCATGGTAGCAGTGCTGATTTTGAGCGGTTTTTCTTAGCACAAGTGCTGTGGGATGAAACAATGGCAGAGGGTATTGCCAATTTTGTGACAGCTAATCGAGATTATCAAGTGGTAGTTTTAGCAGGAGTTGGACATATTATTTACGGCTATGGTATTCCCAGTCGTGTCGCCCGTCGCTTAAAGGGTAAGCTAATTCAGCGTTCTGTTTTACTTAGTCCACCTCATGAAGAGAGTGCATCTAAAGATAAGGCGATCGCGGATTTTATCCTTTCTAACAGCACAAAAGCAGAACGCTCTAAAAATTGATATTTTTCCACTCCAGAGCTTCTCCAGTGTTGCTAGGAGATGAAACTAAACCCAGTACTCCCGCATCCGTGAGAGGTTAGAATAAAGTGCGGTCAACCTCGCGGTAAAGATCCACGTAGTGAACCTCGCAACTTTATGCGAAAAAAAATGAGAGCAGTGGATCATCCAGGTTGGAACATTCCTAAAAAAAGTCTAATTGGTATTCCTTGGAAAGTTACTTTTGCATTACAAGAACGAGGTTGGATTCTACGTAGCGATATTATCTGGAATCGATACAACTCATGTCCAGAACCAAGCGCGAAAGACCGTCCTCATCGTAAATACGAGCATATATTTCTTTTTGCAAAAACTCGTTTTTATAGTTATGACCGCTCAAAACTAGAAGGGGAAGAAGATGTATGGAATATTCCCATTGACTCATCTAACCTCACTGAACATAATGCCTCATTTCCGAGTGAGCTTGTACGTAGATGCATCCTAACAGGTTCTCCTCCTGGAGGATTGGTACTTGACCCATTTGTAGGAAGTGGTACTACACTTCAAGTAGCATTGAATCTAGGACGCCACAGTATTGGTATCGATCTCAGCAGTAAATACACAAGTAATCTTGTGAATCACTTAAAGAAACAAAATTGTCATCAAATTCAGTGGGCAGAATTGCTACAGAAATCTTCTGAAGTTCCTGACACTTGGAACTCTTGGTATGAAAATCACATTAGTAATCTCATAACTCTAGACATCTAAGCTTCATCATGTGTACTAGTTACCATTGCCATCAATATTCCTAAGATTTTATCTACAGCCGGAAACAAATATATGGTAGGGTCAATAGTTACTACATTATTTCTGAAACTCAAAAAAGCCCACTGGGTTGCTGTAGTAACTACACCAAAAACTGGTTGCATATCTTTATTAAACTTATGAGCAGCCACCATTTCAGCAATACATTGAGGTAAGCCTATAGCGATATCTGACTTTTTGGCTTCAACTACGGCTATTACGGGTTTAACGATTGTAATACTTATCGGACTTTTTGATATTAAGAAGTCACACACACCATTTAAACCTTTTGATTTGTCTACATTAAACGTTTCTCCTGAAAACACGTTAATAGGGGTATTGGAAATTTCTTGCAGTTCTGCCAATATAGGGCTGATGATTCGCTCGCTTTTTTCTTTCTCACTTCTTAATTCTAGAACAACCCTTGTCGCGTTTCTTCTGAGAATTTCACTAAGTAGATTGCTGGGTTGTATTGGTGGAGCATCAGCAAATAACTGTGGTGTTTCTTGAATTAACTCTAGTTCAAATTGATTTAGTACACTGGGTAAATCGTTGAAGTCTGAGTAAGCCATAATTTTTCTAGCGATTTCTAGTTTCAGTTCCCAACCGGGGATTCAGTAAATTGGGATCACGCTCTGGTGTGTCGAGGACGCGCTACCCTAAGGAATAGGTATGCCCCACAGTCTTAAAGCGATCTTAAAAACCTAAGAGTGCAGCTAATCCTGAATACAATTCAACTTGAGGTATTTCAGTTAGGCGCTTACCTGTTGTGATTGCTACGTAGCTAAAAATTCAACAAGGGTTTTTCAGATATTTTAACAAACAGGGATTTATGAGCACGAGTGATACCAAAGTACCACTAACCCTGGAACAAGTAAGAATAACAGCAGCATTTCTCCAAACTAGCTTGTCTGCAAATGAAACAAGCTGGAGAAATGCTGGCTCTAACACGGATGAAATTGGAACCCGTCAGGTATGCCAGATTTTAAGTGTCCAGCACCCTCCTCTTTTATAAGAAATAGCCAAGTGCTGGACACAAGTTTTTGAGCATTTATACTTAATTTAAGTGTCCAGCCCTCCCCCTATTTATAAGAAATAGCCAAGTGCTGGACACAAGTTTTTGAGTGGCGACGGCGAAGCAACTGCGTAGCATCTGTGGAACGGGGTGGCACGACACCAAAGCAAATCTTCTCTTGCTAACAGCCGAGTTAACTCTTGTACTCCTGGAACTTGTCTCCATAAAAGAGTTAAAACGGCTGCCACCATTAATGATAAATTTAGAATTCTATCGCGTAAACCTAATTGTTTATAGTATTTTTGTTGATTAGCAATCGCCGGAGTTAATAAGGCTTCTAATAGATTAGCGATCGCTTGATTATTTATAGTGGGAGTATTGTGTCGTTGCGCGTGGTCAGAGTTTCGTTTTTGAGCTTTGGGCATGGTAAAAAACCAAACTTTTCTTTCCCTTGTTGTTTGCTCATTGAATTTACCTGAGAATGAAGCTCATTTTTTACAAAGTTATTCTATTGGTACATTCCTTTTTTATCTGTCATAAACTTTAAACGGTAATGATAATCAAATTCTGGGTGAGGAGGTGTGCGACGCTCACCTCCTCACCCCCCCTTCTACACAATTATCATTTTTATTAAACTTATTTTGAGTATTTTGACTGATTGACAAAATTTACTTTGTCTTAACCTCTCACGGATGGTACTCCCGTATATAAAAAAACAATCATTCCTGGGAGTAAAGCTTATGTCCTGGCATTCTTTCATTATCGACTATTTTTTTGAAAGATTCAAAATAGCTTTTCCTTTGTTTTGACTCATCTTCTGAAATTTCTTCTTCTATCCATCCTCGTAAAAGTTGCATGGCAGATTGATTTTTTTGTAATTGCTCTTCTGATGTCTGTCCCCTATGCTTCAAAAATGGTGCTAGAGAATTTTTGAGTTTTTTTAATACTTTCATCGTCATAGTTGCTCTCCTCTAAACAGATTTTGTAAGTATTTAATGTGGTTGCAGCTTTGTTAGCTTTTCCTTGGCGGTTCAAATTCTTACTTTTTCCACAAACGGTGCAAATACCGGAACCAATTTTGAGTGGCTGACAACTAAACTAGGGAAAGAGCGATCGCTATAATCTTCCCCTGGTAACAAAGGAAAAGGTTCTGACTTCAGCGAACTCCAAGTACCGCCTGCTGCTTGAACAATGACCCAAGCCGCCGCCAAATCCCAAACTTTGGGTGTAGCCTCAACACTACCCAGTACTGCACCAGTTGCAACCGTGAGGAAATTATAGCTAGCAACACCTAGCATGCGAAACTTGCAAGGAAAGCCGGGTTGGATAACTGAGGTGCTGCGGGAACAGATATTGAAAAAGTGATTGTTGCTGGGTGCATCATGACTAGTGTGGATGGGGTGATGAGCAGCGCGTTGGTGAGGCAGCGCTGCAGGAGGGTTTCCCTCCGTAGGCGACTGCCGAAAGGGTTCCCCGGCTTGAAGCGACTGCGAACCCGAAGGGTGATTGCGAAATGCCCCAGATGGTGCTGCTAACCCAGATGAACCTTCCCAAAAGCCATGAAAAGCTTCATTCAGTGGTGGTACGTAAACGTAACCAAATACGGGTGTGCCTTGGTACAGTAAACCTAGCGAAATCGACCAAATGGGAATGCCACGGGTAAAGTTGGTTGTGCCGTCCAAAGGGTCAATTACCCAACACCATTCTGTACCAGGGAAAATCTTATTGCCTTCTTCACTAAGAATGCCGTAACCAGAAAAAGTGGATGCGATCGCATCTCGAATTTCCAGATCTGCCCATTGATCTGCTTGTGTCACCAAACTGCCGTCAGCTTTTTGGCTTGCCTGCACCCGCCCAAAATCTTGCATTAACTGCTTGCCCACTCTCAGAGTAGTGGTTTGGGCAAATTCAAGAATCGTTGTCCAAAATTCAGTCATTTAATTAATAGCTAATGGCTAATGGATAATGGCTAATG
>CAZZYE010000467.1:4332-6376 GCA_964658145.1 uncultured Stigonema sp. | reverse complement strand
TAGAAGGGAATTAGATGACAGAAACCGAGATTCACGGGTGGAGTAACCGATGGAAGAGAATGCTGAACGTAAAACATTATCTTCAGCGGGTACAAAACAAGATTTTATGGCTATATAACTATAAGCTGCCAGAATTTCTCAGCATGTTACAGTTCCGTTGGCTATTGCATCTTGCTAGTAAGCCAATGAGTGTTAGCCAGAAATCTGCAATGGTAATTGCGCCACACCAAGATGATGAAGTTCTTGGGTGTGGCGGTTTGATTGGAATCAAGCGAGAACAGAATGTACCAGTCCAAATTGTTTTTGTAACTGATGGGGCGGCTTCTCATTCCTGGCTGACCAAGTTTCAATCTGGGGAATTGGTTCCAATTCGTAAGGATGAAGCACTTACAGCTTTAAATATCTTAGGTGTTGACTCCTCGCAAATTCACTTTCTCAACAAACCAGATAGTAAGCTTCGGTATCTAGATCCAAACCAGCGTCAGCAAACAATTGAGCAATTGGCTCAACTATTGAGGTCCTTCCAGCCTGGGGAGATCTATGTCCCTCACCGCAACGACCGTACCAAAGACCATGAAGCAACTTATGAATTAGTACAAGCAGCGATTCAGCTTTCTGGAATTGAAGTTGTGCTGCTGCAGTACCCCATTTGGATTTTCTGGAAGTCTTTATTGTTTCGTGACTTGAAACTACATGAGTTAGCAGGTGCTTACCGGATATCGATTCATCCTGTTCAAAGCAAGAAGAGACAGGCAATTGAAGTTTACCGTTCTCAGTGCTTACCCATAGATGCTGAAACTTCTCCAATTCTGAAACCCGCTTTCCTCAAAAGATTTTTCTTGCCCTACGAGGTTTTTTTTAAACCGGAAATACACGAATTACCATGAATCAAGACTTACAACTGCGTGTACTGCTAGATCCTAATAAACTTCCTACCATTAATCAAGACTTACAACTGCCTGTTCAGCTAGACGATATTTCACTCCCTCAGGAATTACCGCCAATCGTTCTAGTTGCCTTTACCCGTCCCGAACTTCTCAAGCAAGTTCTGTCGGCTATAGCTGAGCAAACCTTGTGTCCACAGAAGATTTTAGCTTTCATCGATGGACCACGCAACGCCAAAGATCAACCTTTGGTTGAAGAATGCATTAAGTTATTAACAGAATTCGACCATACTGTTCCAGTTGAAATTGTCAAGCGATCGCACAACCTGGGTTGTGATGTCAATGCCGTCTCTGCACTCACAGAGGCTTTTTCCCGTTACCCTGCTGCGATTTACTTAGAAGACGACATTGTTCCAAATCCTTACTTTTACGATCGGATGTGTCGGCTATTATCAGCTTACCGTGACTTCCCCCAAGTGTTTTCCGTTACAGCCTATGCAAACTTTCCCAGTGGGCTGAATCAACTGATATCAGAGGATTTTATGGTATCAAAGCGGGTATTTGCCTTAGGTTTAGGAACTTGGGCAGATCGTTGGCAAGACTTAGATTTTGCTAACTACAAGCAAGGTAACAACCCTTTTGGTCATTTCTACGACATTCCTGCAACCGTACAAACTAAGTATACAATTCTTAATCAATTCTTTCTGGAAAAAAATAAAAAGCACGATTGGGTTATAACCCTGACTTTAGCTGCCCTGTACAAGGGATATGTACATATTACGCCAATGGTATCCTTTGTACATAACATCGGGTTCGGACACCCTGAGGCAAAAACATACAATACAGGAGGGGAACCCGCTTGGGCAAACGCACATAGCGATTCGTCTGCCTGTCTGAACAAGTTACCACCTAGCCTTAATTTGACAAACACGCTCTCCGCTTCCCTTGATGGAGTAGAGTTGGCTAGACACTTAGAAAGTTACCAGAGTCTATGGCTTAGCCCAACCGACACATGGCAACTATTGTCTAAGTATAAAGGGTGGCAAAGCAAAATCGCCTTTTTAAAGCTCTTCTTTTCTCGGATGCTTATTCTTGTAAGACGCTTGCGTGCTGGAAGACCAGTGTAGCTTTGCTTTGAGAATTAAAAATTAAAAAAAATT
>CAZZYE010000467.1:0-4322 GCA_964658145.1 uncultured Stigonema sp. | reverse complement strand
CTTCATTTTTAATTTTTAATTTTGCATTTTAAATTATTCCCCCTCTATTATTTTCCTTGCAAGGGAGCATTCAAGACTTTGTGAATGCGATCGCTTGTTTCTAGTAAGTGTGCCTTGGTGTATTCGTCGTCTGAACTTACCTTATCCAACTTCTCACTTAATTGTCGTATTTTATACCATGCGAGTGTGTGAGCATCTTCAGGCACGTTTTGCTTGCGCAACACTATATCTGTGAGTATGTCTAGGTATTGCCGCTGTAAGCCTCGACGCAGACTAGAAATCTTGATTGATTTGCCCTTTGGTTTTAGGACCTCAGTCCAAATTCCTGACTGCAAAGTGTCAAACAGTTCTGGAAGAGTCAGGGCTTGACTCGGCTGACTTTTAAGTTCGATATCTAAAAGACGTGTGAGGCGATCGCGCGACAGCAAATCCCACAATACAGCACTCTGCAAAAACAACACTAAGTCGTGAATTGGATAGTCCAACCGACCAATTTGCGGAGAACTACCCCAATGTCGCCAACGCGACGGTGCTAATTTATTCAGCAGTTCTGGCGAAAAGTTAAAAGCATCCTCAGCAAATACATATTTTTGTAGCACCGCTAACGCCTGTCGTTGTTTTTCTACTGGCACAGGTTCAAATGGTAATCGCTCTTGGGGAGCGCCAGCATGAACTCGGTAGAAAGATTGACCACCAATATATTTTGTGGTAAAGTATATGTTCTGGAAATAATTACCTAATACTGTGGCAAACCTTTCACTCACATCACTGTAACTCTCTCCAGAAACTGGGTAACGAGTATTGAGACGATCCCAGATCAAACGGCAATTATCCATTTGCCACTGGGAATACTGTAGGACATCGCTGCTATAAGCCCAAGCATTGGTAGTTGGGTCGATGTCTAGCAGATCCTCGTCTGTAGAATAACTCAACTCCGGCTTGTAAGATTGCTGAGCAATTTTCTCCAGAAATGGCTTTTCGGCGATGGGAGTTACTGCCTGAGTAGGTGTGTAACCGTACTGAATCGCCCAGCGATCGTAAGGTCCCACTATCATGGGAAAATAATCTCCCTGCTTAGTACCTTGGGGTGCGATGTTTGGTGGAATATAATCCATTACCGACGAGACTAGACCTTTTTTGTGGGTAATTTCAGTGTTGTTCATCTCCTCTGGTGACAGTAATGCAGCACCACGAAAGTTATGTCTTAAACCTAGGGTGTGTCCGACTTCGTGAGCGATGATTAAGCGTAAATATTGATGGATATAGTCTTTTACCTTGTTGCTATCAGGCGATATGTTTTGTAACAGTGACATCGCCAGTGGACCAAAGGCAAACTGGTTAGCAGCTTCCATGCCGTAGCAAAGGTCGTACTCACCTGCCAGTTTGGATAAACGGCTAAACGGCGTTTGCTCTTCAAGGTTTTGATCCGAAGTTTGCATGGCGTTGCCTTTGGCTTCTAAACCACTGGTGCAAAGCAGGCGATTTTGCATCAACGCCGATAAGGTAGTCTGGGTTTGTGTTTGGTTGGGTTGTACAATTCTGCCATAATCACTCTTAAGTAAGCGCACAAAGCTGGCATCTACTAGAATGGTGGCGTTCAAGATTTCCCCAGTCAAAGGGTTAACGCGAGATGGTCCCATTGCAAAATATCCATCTACCGTATGAATCCAGCGAATCGTGTTGTAGCGTATATCGGCTGGGTCCCATTTAGCATCATCCGGCATCTGATTTACTTGGATCGCATTTTTAAATCCTGCCTTTTCAAAGGCGAGGTTCCACATCAGGACGCCTTCTTTAATGGCATCGCGGTACTCCTCGGGTACAGCATTATCAATCCAAAAAACAATCGGTTTTTTAGGTGGAGAAATTGCGGCTTTGGGGTCTTGCTTTTCTAAATGCCAGCGATTGATATAGCGGACAAATGGATCGCCGCGATCGTCATTAGATAAGTCTTCGTAAGCGGTGATAAAATAACCCAGGCGATCGTCAGCTAAACGCGGTTGGTAGTTGTTTTGTGGAAGTTGAGAGAGACTGTAGTGAACGCGCAAGGTAAAGGCACGACTGTCAGCAAGCGTGGCAAAACGCAGCATTTGATTATCCTTGCTCTTACTATCAGTGCTGGAGAAATTTAAAACTGACTCAATCTCTATGTTTTGGGGAAAGGCTTTAGCAGTACCAAAATAGGACTTATCTGTGCTTCGGGACACCCCCAAACTTGAAGACAATCCCGCTAAGTCTGTAAGTAGTAGGTCGCCCAAGTCGATCAGAATGGTTTTGCGTTGCGGATGAATGCTTTTAATCGAAATTCCGTAAAGAACTGAGTCACTGAAAGACCGCAAGCGCGATCGCGCTTGCGGATCTCCTTCATTTGTGCGAAAATTGACATTGCGAACCACAAAGTGCAAGTTGTTATTCACCCGCCGGAAGTAAAACAAAAAATCTTGCAAAGGCATACCGCTGTAAATTCCTGCTTCGCCAACGCCAGATTCTAACGTTGCTGTAGCGAGATAATTTTTATTCAGTTGCTCTGGCTTAATTTCTAAATAGATTTTGTTCTTTTCTTGATTCCGGTATAAGGTGAACACTCCCTCCAGCTTTTGGGTATTTTTCACGACTTCATCAAACGGCTCTAACTCGTCCTTTTTTTGTGGCTGCGAGTTAGAACTGGGCTGATCCGGATAAGTCCCAACTAGCAAAAATGGTTGTTGTTCAGCCTTTTTGGTATCTTTAACTACCCAAATAAAAGAGGATCGCTGTGCCTGTTTGTGCTCATGAATGATCCACACTTTCGACGATGCTGGGGAAGATGCGGTAACGCCCATTGGCGACGTGGAGATTGTTTCATTTATATTCCCCGTATCCCCATGTCCCCTGCGCAACAGCGTAGCGTCCTCTTTTCCCTGATTTATAACTGTAGTGTTTACAACCGCTTTCGTGGTTAGTGAGTTAGCGCTGGTGGTTGCTATTGCCAAAAACAAACCATTCAGAAAAATAACACCAAAGGTTAATCTCTTCATCCCATTTTTCCTTGACAAAAATTCCGTCTCCAATTTCCACTGCCTGCAAAGCCACTTTGAACTCTCCTCACCCACTGATAGCACCTGAAAACACTCCTTGCTGCTCTATATCAAACAGCAAACGCGTCCTTATCAGGTGTAAGCGCTATTTTTCAGCCTTGTTGCACTAGTTTTAATGTAGTATTGTTCACAACAATTGCGTCTGTAGCAAAATGTACGTATTATTTTTACATCAAACTAGAAATAATGCTGAGAATTTAGTATAACTAATCAACTATAAATACTTAAGTTTACGGAAAAGCGAAAAACTTTTTAAGCTGATATTCTTAGTATAAAGATCAAAAAAAATGTCAACACTCTCATTATAAACCGATGTCATAAATAAGACAATAACGTTTAGGCTTGAAACTCATTGATCAAGCAACGAGCAATCAAGTAACCTGAAGTTAATCAGTATGTGCTGAGTATTAAATAACACATTATGTCGCTAGATCAAGTCTGGAAGCTTTTGAAAACTTATGTGAGAGGATTATGGGTACAAGAGATGCCTTCTAAAAATTCTCTCAAAGCCATTCCTGTTTTGCCTCTAATAAAAATTGTGAAAGATTCAGACAAAAGTGTGGAGTTTTATCAAATAAATTTGCCCAACCAGAAAGCAGATCCGACACGAGGGAAACCTCCATCTAGCATGGACTCACCGGAATTTTTATTTCAGCAACGACTGCACAAAAGCTTGCAAGAATGGACAGAAGTAAGTAGTGGTTGCACATTCAAGATAAGCGATCGGCAACTGCATGAGGAAATTTACGATTTACTGGGCGATGGGGCGCTGAAATCAGAAATTGTCGAAAAAATAATGAACAGGCTAACTAGTCATGAATTTTACCCAGTGCATCTGTTCCGGCGCTTAGAAGATTTTTATCGCTGTTGGTGTCAGGGAGAATTTATTGATGCTGCACCCACTGATAACTTGCCTCAGAAAAAGATGCTAAAGATGCAAGCACAAAACATTACCATCGGGTTACGGCAGGCAGACATAAATACGGGACTTAATGTGATGATTTTGCTCTTAGAATTACACCGTTATGCTCAAGAGCAAGATGATCTTAAGGAACAAATTATATTTTATCCATCAGGTCAAAGAGATACAGGCAATTTTTTCACATCCCAACTGCTGCGTATCATTAACTACAGCGATGCCATAGAAATTGGCAATTTTAGTAATGTAGTCGGGGAATTTCTGAAAGGAGGCAACTTTAGCGGTGCTTACCTTGGAGATGCTAACCTAACTGGTGCTAACTTCAG
>CAZZYE010000466.1:0-6391 GCA_964658145.1 uncultured Stigonema sp. | reverse complement strand
ATAGCTGCCTTCAGCATAGCTGCCTTAACCATCACCAAAAGTTGACAAGACCCTTAATATGGTCTCAAAATCGTCATGATTGCGGGTCGGAGTAATTATGATTGCGGTCCGCTACAATTAAGGAAGCAGAAACCTTGGCTGGATGGCGATTGTATGTCACCAACGCCCCGACCACTCGACTGACCCTACCACAAGCCGTAATGTATTACCGGGATGAATGGCTCTTGGAGCGTGGGTTTCACCGTTTTAAAAGAGGTTCTTTGCCAGCCCTACCTATTTATTTCCAAAATGAAGACCGGATTACTGGCTTGATGTTTGTTTTGAACATAGGTTTGCGCGTATTTACCTTGATGGAGTTTGTAGTACGGAGGACCCTCCAGCAAACGCAACAATCTCTGGCTGGTCTTTATGACGGCAATCCAAAGCGAAAAACCAATCGCCCATCTGCGGAGCGAATGCTTGAGGCTTTTTGTCACCTTAATCTCTATTTTCTTCCTGATTCTACCATTTTCATCACACCTTTGTCCGAGCTTCAAAAACAGATTCTTTCCCTGATGAAAATGCCTGAGTCTCTTTATCAGCTAGATTCATTGCTGTGCAAGACATAATTACGTCCTACCCCCGATAAAATCAGCACTCCCTAGACTTTAAGACACGGAATTGAATGTCCCATTTCAACATTAGCCCCAGCCGTGTATTACACCGAAGGTTAGACAGGGAATAGCGCGGCTCCTCCATGTATTACACCGAAACCCTACAGGTTCACAGTCTTTTCTGTGAATTCTCTGGGCTTCCAAGTATTACACGGCAACACTTGCCTTCCTTCGTACCATGTAATACACTGTTAATCCTATCTACCTTTACCAAGTATTACACGGTGATGGTTTTAGGATCTCCACAATCACCTTGAAACCTTAAACAGTCAGGCATTAATTCCCCTTGCCCTTCAAAAATGAGCGAACGTACAGTTAATACTGGAGATATTAATCTGGAGAAGGCAATTGCAGAGGAGTTACAAAATTGTGGCTTCCCTAAACCAGAGGACTCTACCAGAAAGTTATTAGAAAAAGGTAGGTTACTAATTTTACTGGATGGGTTGGACGAAATACCAACTACTCAGATGAATGCAGCAATAGAGCAAATACAGGATTTTGTTGATAAACATAGCCAGAACCGCTTTATTGGTTCCTGCCGATCTGCTGCTTACCGCAGCAGATTTAGGCGCTTTAAGGATGTGGTGCTAGCAGATTTCGATGACACGAAAGCTTGGAGTAATTTATTGTCTATTTCTGGCCAGCGAATGGCGGTATTTGCAAGTCCATTGAGGGTATTTTGGCAATCGAATTTTAAGCTAGAAGTTGCATTTGGCTTTAACTCTGAAGATGTATTGTCTCCAGCCAGCGATACAAATGAGTACAAAGCGTTGTCAGTAGAATTTTGGGTACTGCGGAGTAATTCAGCTTGCCAATCCTCATACGAAAGCTGTTGCAGAGGATAGCCCAAAGAGCGGATACAGTCAAAAAATTGACTCCAAGGAGCAGAATGGGAATTAGTTAGATGAAAGGCTTTGTCCAAAGCTTTTGGCTGCTGCGACAGGTTAATTAAAACTTTGGCGAGATAGTCTACAGGTGTAATTTCTACCAAGCTGTTCATCTCTGGCGCACTTTTTAGTTGAATGCAGCTTTTGATGAATCTGTAAAACAGATCATTTGGATTCCAAACACCGGTTTGACTGTGCCATGTTATTCTACCAAGCCTGTAGATACTGCAAGGCAAACCGCGATCGCGTGCTATCATTACCATCTTTTCTGCAACCCATTTACTTTGGGCATAGCCTCCAAGAAGTCCTTGGCTGTATTCCAGAGGATCATTTTCTTTAACAATCTCTAATTTGAAATACTCATCTGACGCGAAAACGCTAAGAGTTGAAATGAAATGCACAGGCTTGATTTTGATTTGACTAGCTAATCTCAAGACTTCTTCTGTTCCGCGAATATTTGTTGCTTTTAACAAAGCGTATGGATAAACATGATTCACTAAAGCGCCATTATGGTAAATCAAATTAATTTTCCTAGCCATAAGGTGAAACTGCTCATCTGAAAGACCGAGAAGCGGTTGAGATAAATCTCCTAATACTGGAATAATACGCGAGTTAAAAGATGCTTCCCAAAGTAAATAAGTTTTCAAGTTGTCTTCCAACCGTTGTTTACCTGCGGTAAAATTGGCAGCACGCACTAGACAATAGATATCAGCTTGAGTTTGTTGTAATAATTCAGTTAGCAAGAAAGCACCTACAAAGCCTGTTGCACCCGTTAGAAAAATAGCCCTCGGTTCACTTACAGGTTGATAAGCTAGGTTTCCAGAGTTAATTGTCTGATCTAGGACAACTTCCGCCTGTAAGTTTACGGTAGTAATTTTATTTGCAGTTACAGTAGAGTCTGCCTGAGAGGTAAATTCAATAATTTGAGCAAGTTCAGCTATAGTTGGGGCAGTAAATAAGTGGCGCAAGGGTAACTTAATCTGGAAAGTCTCATTTACCTGGGACACTACCCTAATTGTTGTCAATGAATGACCTCCTAACTCAAAGAAATTGTCGTTAACACCAATGTGTTCAACTCCTAAGACTTCACTCCAGATTTGAATCAATTGAGCTTCAATGGGTGTTCGAGGCGAAACAAAGCCATTGGAAATATTTCTGGTAGCTATATCAGGTGTTGGGAGCGCGCGATGATCCACCTTACCATTAGGTGTCAACGGCAAGGCATTGAGGAGAACAAAAGTACTGGGCACCATGTAATTGGGTAGCTTCTGTTGGACAAATTCGCGCATCCAACCAGTAATATTGAATGTGACGTCATCTGTAGAAGCTGAGGACTGCCCATATGCTTGTTCGTACAGGGTTTGCCAGTCACTAACATACTCACTCTGCCATTGTGCAAGCTGCTGCGGTAAGACTTCAGTTTTCAAACCGGGCACTAAATAAGCTACTAAACTTTGCTCCCCAAAAGCGTTAGTTGTGCTGATGACGACACTTTCCTGTACCAAGGGGTGTTGGCTCAAAACTGCTTCTATTTCCCCCAATTCAATGCGAAAACCGCGAATCTTAACTTGATTGTCGAGCCGACCTAGGTATTCAATATTACCATCAGCTAAATAACGTGCTAAGTCCCCTGTTCGATAAAGTCGAGAATTAACCTCAGTGCTAAAGGGATTAGGGATAAATGTCTCAAGTGTTAATTCTGGGCGGTTGAGGTACCCTCTTGCCAACCCTACACCTCCAATGTGCAATTCTCCTGGCACACCCACTGGCACTGGTTGTAAGTGAGAATCTAATATATATACTTGTGTGTTCGCTATTGGTCGCCCAATCGATATTTTCTCGTCCAAAGGCGTGCATTTTGCGATTGTGGCACACACAGTCGTTTCAGTTGGTCCGTAGGCGTTGAAGAAGTTTCTGCCAGCAGCCCAGTGTCTGATTAATTGGGCAGAACTAGCTTCTCCGGCTACAATCATTGTCTGCAGTGTCGGCAATTGTTCAACTGGCATAACTGCTAACGCCGATGGTGGTAGCGTAATATGAGTAATGCCATAATCGCGTAACCGCTCAATCAATGGTGCACCCGGCATGAAAGCATGTTTTGATCCCAAATACAATGTTGCCCCTGAGCCAAATGCCATGATAATTTCTGAGATAGAAGCATCAAAATTCAATGAAGCAAACTGGAGAATACGACTATCAGACTGTAAGCCAAAAGCCTGAATTTGAGCTATTGCTAGGTTGCACAATCCCCGATTCTCAACCATCACGCCTTTAGGTTTGCCTGTGGAGCCAGAAGTATAAATTACATTTGCTAGATGAGTAGGTGTCACCCCACTAGTCGGGTTATCTTGGTTGTTACCGACGATTTCTGACCAGATTTGCTCCAGGAAGACTTGAGTTGCTTGATGTTTGGGTAATTGTTCAACTAAGTGCTTTTGCGTCAGTAGTACCGAAATTTGTGTGTCTTCTAGTATAAGTAACAACCGCTCTGTTGGATACTCTGGGTCTAGTGGTACATAAGCTCCACCTGCCTTGAGAATTCCTAACAGTCCCACCACGATCTCTATGGAACGCTCTACACACAACCCCACCAGTACATCTGTTCCCACACCTAACGACTTAAGGTAGTGCCCTAACTGGTTAGCACGGCTGTTTAATTCGCGGTAAGTCAATTGTTGATTTTCAAACACAACCGCCACTGCATCTGGCACACGCTCTACCTGCTCTTCAAACAATTGATGGATACACCTATCACAGGCGTAATCTACAAAAGTATCGTTCCACTCCACTAACAATTTATGCCTCTCCTGCTGGGTGAGTAAGGGCAGTAACTCCACTGGCTGTTGTGGATTGAGCGCGAGCGCTTCTAGCAGAATCTGGAAATGCTGCATCATGCAAGCAATAGTTGCTGCATCAAATAAATCCCTGTTGTAAACACAAAAACCCTCAATACCTTCGGCGACTTCCCGTAAGTGAAGTTCTATGTCAACCCGAACTGTTTCCACTCCCCAAGCCAGATTCTCAATCTTTAAACCAGGTAATTCCCAATCTGAGGCAGGAGCATTCTGAAGAGCAAACACGACTTGTACTAGTGGGTTACGATCCAGGGAGCGCTCTAGTTGCAACTTTTCCATTAACATCTCAAAGGGCAAATCCTGATGGTCATAGGCATCTTGAGTCACCTGTCGTACCTGCGCCAACAACGTTTCAAAAGTTGGTTGCTGGGACAAATCAAATCTTAATGCCAGAGTATTGACAAAAAATCCAATTAGCCCTTCTATTTCTCGGCGGTTGCGATTCGCAATTGGGGAGCCGACCACAAGATCTGTTTGTCCACTGTAGCGATACAGTAACACAACGAAACCCGCCAGCAGCGTCATAAACAGGGTGGTTCTTGACTTTTGACTAATCTGTCTCAGTTGCTGTGTTAGCTTCACATCTAATTTTACGTGCTGTTTTCCCCCGCAAAAAGTTTGTACAGGTGGGCGGGGACGATCTGTTGGTAGCTTGACAAGTGGTGGCGCTCCCGCTAATTGTTGCATCCAGTAGCTTAATTGACGCTCTAGAACCTGATTTGCCAGCCATTGGCGCTGCCACACTGCAAAGTCCGCATACTGTACAGCTAATTCTGGTAAAGACGGGCGCTCTCCCTGACAAAAAGCTGTGTACAAGATGGACAACTCGCGGATGAAGATCCCACTTGACCAGCCATCAGAGGCAATATGGTGCATGTTTATTAGCAGCACATGCTTTTGCGGTTGCAATCTTAATAAACTTACCCGTACTATCGGACTTTGTGAAAGGTCAAAGGGTGTTTGTGCCTCTACGCTAGCTAACCTTTGCGCTTCTACCTCCGGTTCGCTCACCTGTTGCAAGTCAACTATTGGTAAATTCCACAGCGGATTTTGGTCAATGACTTGTACTGGCACACCATCCACCTGTTGAAAACAAGTCCGCAGGACTTCGTGGCGCTGTAAAATTTCCCCTAAGGCAAGTTTTATGGCATCTACGTTCAGTAAACCGCTTAATTCAAATGCTCCTGGCATATTGTAAGCAGCACTTGCACCTTCGAGTTGGTTATTACCGTCAGTGAGTGAAAACTCATTCGGCACGGTTACAGGAATTTTATTTGCTGTCATTGTTCTTTACTTCCTTTGGAAGCTATTAACGATTGATATGTAATACAGGACTTACGCAGTGTCAGCTAAATCTCAAACAATAATGCTATATATAGATACAATGAAGCGATCACTCTTTTGTAGCCACAATTCATCCTCTGTTACAAACCATTGTTTTGAAGTTGGCGATCACTCAAAAATGGCACTTACTCCAACACACATAGTTGCACCACTGTCAAGCTAATCTAATTATCCTTGTGACTCTTCCAGAATACCATTTGAGTGTGGGACATCAAATTTAGATGCGTTTGTCCTGTTACTTGCACAAGATGGTGCCAAAAATATTTTGGTGTTTAACTTGCCGGATTTGGGCAAGATTTCGTATGCAGCCGCCAACGGAATTTCCAGCGAATTAACTACTTTGTCAACAAGCCATAACGCAAAACTAGCAGCATCTCTCAACAATTTAAGTTCCATCCCAGGCGTCAATATCATTCCTATTGATATTTATTCCCTATCTAATCAGGTGTTAGCAAATCCAGGAGAATTTGGTTTCCAAAATGTCACCAATCCTTGCGTAATCGGTGACATCCAAAGTGTAACAAGTGTATGTAATAATCCAAACGACTTTTACTTCTTTGACGCCGTACATCCTACGACAGGTCCTCAGAGGCTCGTAGCAGAAACAGTACTCTCCGCAATTAAGGCTAAGTCTGTTCCTGAACCTTCAGAT